>CACZTF010000294.1 GCA_902784025.1 uncultured Lachnospiraceae bacterium | reverse complement strand
GGTAACAACTGCTTTTGATTCCATGTCGTTCGGGAAACCATTGATTTGTATTGATACAGGTGGATATACTCGATATTTCACTGATGAGTATGCGGTATTAATTGAAAAAAGAAACCGGTATAAAGTGATATCGGATATAGTAGATGCTATGGTACGTTTGACAGACAGAGAAGTAAGAAACACGATGGGCGAAAAAGCATTGAAGGCAGGAGGAGAATATACATGGGAAAACAAAGGTTTGCAGATAAGAGAGGCAATAATGAATGCGTATTCAAGAGTTCAGAATAGATGACTGAAGAGTTCTTTATATATAGACAACAAAACTATTTCCGTTTGGCTAATGCCGATGGGAAAGAGTGGCTAATGCCATGGTGGAACACTGCTACAGGGTTGGAACTTTATCAGCCCAGCAGTTGGAAGGGAAAAATGATGAAGAGATTGTTGCCTTTACTATCTTGGATGCCATTTCTTTTGAGGTTTTTGCATATTGATGTTGTTAATATTGATATCCCTCTTGAAGTAAGGAGAGAGATTGAGCAAGTTTTTGGAGTAAAGGATTTCTTGTTCTCGGTTTTTATGGGGACACCTTGTGTACACCAGAAAGTTACAATACAGGTGTATACAAAAGAAGGAGATATCTTAGGATACTGTAAAGTGACAGATACCCCTGAAGTGTGGACTAACTTTCAGAAAGAGTACCGTTTGTTGAATGCATTAAGGGCCAAAGGTATAAATGAGATACCTGCAGGGTTGAGTTGTCAGGAAATTAAAAAGGGAGAGTATCTATTTATACAATCAACTGTTAAAACTCGTCACTCACAATATCCTCATGAATGGTGCGGAATCCATGAGCAATTCATGCGAGAATTGTATGATAAGACCTGTCGGGAAATGGTGTATGAACAGACAGATTTTTATCGGCAAATTAAGTTACTGGAGGAACGCTTGGATTGGCTTGTTAGTATGAAACCAACCATTGAGGAGGCTATCAAATATGTAAATGCTTTGTTTCAAGGGAAAGAAATTGGTGTTTCTGCCTATCATGCTGACTTTACGCCATGGAACATGTTTGTGGAAAATGGCCGTTTGTTTGTTTTTGACTGGGAGTATGCGCTAATGACGTGCCCCCCAGGTCTTGATAGGTATCATTTCTTTGTTCAGACAGAAATATTCGAAAAATGTCATGGAACAGAAGAAATATGGCAATCGTTTTTGCAAACTTCTTTGGATAAACAATCGTTTTTAGAATACCTCCTACTTAATATGTCGATATATATCGGAAGGGAAAGCAAGGAAACCTTAAATCTGCAATACCGTAAATTTGAATTATGGACAATTCTAATTGACAAAATTCTCAAATCAACATAAATAATGTGCAATGAATAATGGTAACAACGTCTTTATTTACATAATCTTATAATAGTAATTTCAGTAAGATGTGGAATCATTCAGTCGTTGACGCAGTTTTTGTGGTGTTGAAAGATATTAAAGGAAAAGTATTGACACCCTCAGACCAATTAATAAAATATTATAGATTTGTATGAAACTTTTAGTCGATGCGCATGTTTTTGATGGAAAGTACCAAGGCACAAGAACGTATCTAGAGGGTCTTTATACCCATATGACTCAGCATCAGGACATAGATTTCTTTTTTGCGGCACAAAACATGGAAGTGGTGAAGAATGTTTTTGGCGAGGCAGACAATGTTCACTATGTTCATCTTAATGGTGAGGGGCGTTTGAAGAGACTTGCAGTCGAATTTCCTCGTATCATTAGACATAACGCTATTGATTATGCTCACTTCCAGTATATTTCACCTTTATATAAAACATGCCGAGAGATTGTAACGGTCCATGATTTACTCTTTATGGATTTTCCGCATTTTTTTCCTGCTATTTATAGATTAAAGAATGAATTTTTCTTCCGTCGTTCTGCAAAACGGGCAGACGTGTTATTGTCTGTTTCAGATTTTTCAAGAGGTGAGATTGTAAGACATTTTGGGATAAGTAAGGATAAGATAAGCCTTACTTATAATAGTATATTACCTGTTCCCCAAATTGACGATTATATCGACATAAAGAAACTGTATGGTTTAAATAAGTTCGTTTTGACCGTAAGTAGATTAGAACCTAGGAAAAATCATATTTCGCTTTTAAAGGCTTTTATTGAACTTGGGTTGCCGGAACAGGGATACAAATTAGTGATGGTTGGAGGCAAAGATTTAGAGAATAGAATACTATTTGATTATTATGAGAGTTTACCTTCAAAGTTAAAGAAGGCTGTATTGTTCATACAAGTTCCTTTTAGCCATTTGGTTGCTCTTTATAAAAATGCAGATTTATTTGTTTTTCCTTCTTTTGGAGAAGGATTTGGCATCCCCCCAATAGAGGCAATTGCATACGGATGTCCTCTTCTTTGTTCTAATGTTACTGCAATGGCGGAATTTGATTTGCCAGATGAAATAACTTTTAACCCTTATGACTTAGAAGAATTAAAGAAGAAGCTAAGAATACAGTTACAACACCCCCTTGAAAGTTTTTTTTATAGACAACGGGTTCTTGACAAATATAATTGGCAAAAGATTGCAGATCGATTTTATGACGTACTTATGAAAAATAGTAATGAATAATCTGAGATACAAAGAATATTGCCGTGCATAATCCTGATGAAGATGATAATAGAAAACCGCATGGAGCGGGATTTTAATGTGGTATGAAAAAAATTGCAATAATAGGAACAGTTGGTGTACCAGCCTGCTATGGCGGTTTTGAAACACTCGTAGAAAATATAATTGGTGATAATGCTTCTGATGATATAGAATATACAGTATTTTGTAGCAGTAAGTCGTATAAGGAGCAGAAGCAGGAGTATAAAGGAGCAAAGCTGGAATTTATTAATCTAAATGCAAATGGTGCTCAGAGTACGCTCTACGATATTGTCTCAATGATGAAGACGGGTAATAAGTATGATGTGGCTTTAGTGCTTGGTGTTTCTGGCTGTATATTTCTACCAATATTTAGGCTGTGGTTTAGAAATAAACTTATTGTTAATATCGATGGGCTTGAGCACAGAAGGGATAAATGGGGAAAGTTTGCTAAGTGGTTCCTTCGAAAATCAGAAGCAATGGCAGTTAGATATGCTGATGTGATAGTTACTGATAATAAAGGCATTCAGGATTATGTGAGTGAAGTATATAATAAGGAATCTGCATTGATAGCATATGGAGGAGATCATGTGGAGCGCGAGATACCAGGGGATGTGCAAGACAAAGTTCTTAGGGAGTATGGAGTTGAGAAAGGAAAATACGCAATATCAGTATGTCGTATTGAGCCAGAAAACAATTGCCATGTAATATTAGACGCTTTCTCGAAATCCAATAAGAATTTGATATATATTGGAAATTGGGAAAGAAGTGAGTATGGACGTGAATTGAAGGAAAAATACTCAAAATTTCCTAATATTAATATTCACACACCAGAGTACGACCTTGACACCTTGTATGCATTGCGTTCAAACGCAGAAATGTATATCCATGGTCATAGCGCCGGTGGCACGAACCCCTCTTTAGTAGAGGCTATGTTCTTTGGGAAACCTATTTTAGCGTATGATGTAATTTATAACAGAGCTACAACAGGTGAACAAGCTTACTATTTTAAAGATAGCGATAGCCTTATGAACTTGATAAACCAAGAAGGGCTGAATGGAGATGCAATGAGAGTTATGGCTCAGGAGCAGTATACCTGGAAAAAGATTGCATCACAGTATGAGGCGTTGTACTGACAAAAGAATGTAAAAATATTCATTTCCGGATATAGAATAATGGATAATTCCGTAGTGATAACCTGGTATCAAGCAAAAGGCCGATGCGTATGGGTTGTTCCCCCCCGAAAGTTAGACACAAAAACTTTCGGGGTTTATTATGTAAAAAAGAAAAAAGTATAATTGCCCAGTTCTGTTTAAAGAATTATTGTCTGCAGGAGGATTATATAATTCTTTTCGTAAAGAATATGATATATACACTACTCAACTATAAGTAACGGAATTTAATGTGCTGGCACATCGATTCCGTTACTTACATATAATTATTACTTGCTGTATGTTTTCTTCATGATCTCATTTGCAGTGGAAGGGAGGTAATGAGAAGGTTCATAATAATTATGGTAATCCATGGTCCAATTGTTTACACCTGAAAAGTCGTAAACATATTGGCTGCCAAAAATTCTACAAAGAGTTTTGTAGTCCTTTGGGTTACGTTTAATCTGATTATATAAAGGACTTACTATTATCCGATAATTTGTATGGTGTTTGTTAAATACCTTTCGAATTTTTATTAAACTTTTTATACCTTCCTTTTCATCTATAACAGGAGGAGACACTGATGGGTTTTGTTGGCCTCTAAATTGTTCTATATGTTCAACGTCAAAATATGTCCCTGCAAGAATCTGGTTGTCTTCTGTAGTACGTGGCTCCTCATTCGTAATAGGATTATAGTATTTATAATTTGTACCTTTTGAAATATAATCTTCCATATATTTTTTGTATTTTCCTGTAATATGATAATCAAACCATGAAAATAGAAAACTAACATTTACCCATTGAATAAAATGTTCCAAATGAAATTTACTAAGATTCTGATTGTTATTTAGAATGGGGGGCATAATGAAAAGAGCACCATCCCGCTCTAACCGACTAAGAAGATCATAATCAACAACGAGTAAGGCATTTTTAATTATCTCATTACTTTCATCTATTAATTTTATTTTGTAGTATAACCCATTGATAGAGCCTCCTGATTCGGAAAAATGATAACATATACTTTTGGGTGATATATATTTTTTCCAGTCTGATATAAAAAAAAAGAGGCTACGTGAATTCCCAAAAATAAACGAATCATAATGATAGGTATCCTTCTTATTCAGGTAGTTCATGGTTGACACGTAATTTCTATTAACAGCACCGCCATCCCCTTCTATATAATAATTATCATACTTTTTTATAACTTTAAATGGATCAAAATAAATGTATGAAACTAATAAAATAAGAAATGGAATAGAAAAATAAAAGCATAATTTACAGAATCTAATCATATAAGTTAAAATTGAAAGTAAATAAAAGTTTGACTATTACCTGCATATCTAGCAATAATATAGAGTGTCGCATAATAGATCCCCCAACGAGCGATGCGATAATTGAATGGTTTCACATCGGAGAATTGTAATGCGTGCTGTTTGTCTCTTTGCAGCCACTCAATAGCAAGAAGCGCAAGACCAAAGCATAAATAAGTTATTCCGTATAAGGCCGAGGCATCGAAGAATCTGTTGCTTACCATCGCAGTCAGGAAATCTACAGCCTGAGTCATACTTTCTGCACGGAAGATAATCCATCCTATAACGGCAAGGAAGAACGTTAGGGCAATCTGCATAGTCTCCTTGGTATTAGGCAAATACTTGCCGTATGCCACGACCTGTTTGTATTTCGTATTGATGCCCAAGATATTGTAGATGGCTAACAGCGTTGCAT
>CACZTF010000293.1 GCA_902784025.1 uncultured Lachnospiraceae bacterium | reverse complement strand
TTTCCGCTTATGCAAATGTCACTTCTGTCAATAGTTCCGGTAAATTCCAGTCTTCCCCCTTTTATATCCATCTGTCTTTTAAAACGTTTTTCAAAACCATGAGGTTCAAATGCACCTCCTGCCAGCTGATATCCCACTGCTTTGAGAGTGGAAACAGCAAGCTGTTTTATACGGTATCTTATGAACATATTACGCTCACTGTCAGAAAGAATATAGTAATCAGCCTCTGCTTCTTTCAGTTGCTCTTCAACAAGTGCATGTCTTTTTTTATCGTCTAACTTGTGTATCAGGATATTCTTATCCTTACATTTCTTCATGACCCGGTACAATATATCATGAACTATGGATCCGAAATCAGCCGGGCTTAATTCGTATCTTTCCCTCGGATATATTTTCAAGCCCTTTTTCATAAAATAAGTAAAAGGACATCCCGAATAATTCTCAAAAGAAGATATACTTCCCGAAACAGTCCCGTTATAAAGACTGTTCACCGAATCCGGGCTTAGTATAATATCCTCATTTCCGGGCGTCCATATACTGACAGGCTTTTCCAGCTTTATCTGACTAAGTGCTATATCTTCTGCATTTGCTTCTTCAGCTTTTAATCCTTCAAAAGAATCATAAAGTTCTTTGATCAGATAAGATGCGCTCTGCGACTCTCCCTGTATGTCCTTTCTCGAATAGGATAAAAACAACTTATCAAAAGGCTTTGTAAGGAGCAGATAAAGATAAAACTTCTGTATGAAAGCCTGATCCCTGACAGATGGAGCAAGTGACATACCAAGTCCGGTAAGACGTAGTCTGTCTGCATCACTTAGTATTCCCTGATCTGTGTTCTTTTTCGGTATTATGCCGTCATTTACCCCTACTATAAACAAAGCCCGGATATTCTGAAGCCTAGTTCTGTCAGTGTCTCCGATGATGATACAGTCATTTGAAGGCGGAATGAACCCGGCACTCATCTCCTCAAATGCAGCATCCAGCATATCTGCAAATTCTTCAGTGTCCATGGTATCTCTGCCGAAAACTGCCTCTGTTTCTTTCAAAAGAGCTCCTGTTTTTTTGACGGTCTGTCTTGTTTCCTCCCCCAGTCCGGTCATCAGAAGTTCATTTACATGAAGGGTAACGCACTCCTCGTCCAAAAAGGATCTTAAGACATTTAACTTAGCGGAAACAGTTTTTACAGATCTGAAGCCTTTCTTATACTTGCTGATATGCGTATAGATGAGCTTTCTGAGTTCATTTAATCTGTCAATATCATAATAAGACTCATGCTCCCCTGCTTCGTTTACCTTAAGCTTTCCCGGGATATGTACCCATTTCTTTTTCCACGCACTTTCGGATCTTACACCTGTGGCAAGACAATAATTATCCAGTTCATCAGCATAATCCCTGCCTGCAGGAGAAAAACCACACTTTATATAACGAAAAACATTCTCATAAGAAAAGCCTTCGCAGACCAGCCTCAAAAATGCTCTGATATTTTCAATAAATGGATTTGTACTTACGCTTTTAGTCCTGTCCAGAAAAACAGGAAACCCGTTCTGTTCCATCAGTTTAAAGCTAAGATCGCCATAGCTTTCAATATCTTCCATCACTACCGCGATATCCCTGTAACGGTATCCTCCATCTGTTATAAGCTTTCTGATATCTGCGATCACCAGACTTATCTCTTCCTTGATATCATCAGCCTCCGTTATTTTTATGGCTTCTGCCCTGCCTTTAAAAACAGGGCGTTCTGCTTTGCGATCCGCCACCGGATCCGTAAAAAAATCATGACGCAGGAACTCAAGCTCCGGTGTTCTTTTTTCTCCATCCGAAGCATCTTTATCGGTAAATGTTATATTAAATGTTGATTCATCGTTACCTGCGATCATATTTATTTCTTTCAGTTTTTTTATACAGGTATCTGTCATAAAAAAGAGATTTCCCGAATCTGCATCTGTGTATCCGGGGTGAAGCGTCTCTCCCTCATAACAAAAGGAAAAACAGGTTTCTTCTGTCTTTTTTACCATAGTTTCTATTATCTTGTACTGGGAAAGGGTAAAACCGGTAAAACCGTCAAAAAAAACATATGAGTTCTTTAAAATATCTTTCTCTTCCAGTATTCTGCCAAGCGCCGAAAGAAGATCCTCACATGTATAAAAACGAGAGTTGAGTTCACTATTGTAAGCTCTGTATAAAAGGGACAGATCATATATCTTGTCTGATATCTTTTTATGCCCTTCTTTTTTTAATGATCCCGATATCTTATCCAGTTCTTCCGGAGAACAGGCATACTGATCCAACTCACTCAGCATAGATTTCATCTCGGATACAAAGCCTCTTTTTTTCAATCCTGATGAATAGTATTTCAGGGCAGAAGAAGTCTTATTAAGAACCTTTCTTACAAGCATATTCTTTCCGGTCTCCCTGATGACAGGAAGGTTATCATCCCCTGTCTTATCCAGGACTTTATAGGCCAGCCTGTTAAAGGAGACTACATCTATGTTCATTATGGCATGGCGCGGATGCTTTTTTATGATACCCTTCTGGGTCTCAAGGGTATATTGCTCCGGCACTATGATAAGGATCTGCTTATTTTCATCCTCTGAAAGTGCGACGGCTTTTTCATATATGCGTTTGGCCCGCTCTTCAGCTGAGGTACCTAGGATTATTTCCATATTTATGCTCCTGTTTTTTGAAGGTTGATTATTTTTACAGGCTTGTACAAATATTCCGACATCGTAATAAAAAATATTATCAGATCGATCAGCTTTTAAATAATAAAAATAAGATTTACAAAAACTCCAGTTCACTATGAAAACCAAATTTTTGGTTTTTATACGACATAAACCATGCCGTCATTTCTTTTTCTTCCAATCTGCCCGCCAGCTCTATCATTTCATCTATATTCTCTGACGTGAAGAACCCGAGATCC
>CACZTF010000292.1 GCA_902784025.1 uncultured Lachnospiraceae bacterium | reverse complement strand
TATAACGGCTTTTACCGTCATACGGCAGATGTGTATAAGGATTATGTTACATTAGGAGACTATAATAATATAGAGATAGAAGAGATAGACCGCTCTGATGAAGATATCACTGATGAAGAGATAGATAATGCCATAAAGTCTATAGAGACAGAATTTACCGAGCAGGAAGATATAACTGAAGACGGGACTACGCAGGATGGGGATATCATAACACTAGATTTTTCCGGAAGTATAGACGGAAAAGAGTTCGATGGCGGAACGGCGACAGACCAGACCTATACCGTAGGATCACTGGGGTACATTGAGGATCTTGATGAAGGCCTTAAAGGTAAGAAAGCAGGGGAGGAATATGATATTCCCGTAAAATTCCCGGACGATTATCATAGTGAAGAATTAAAGGGAAAGGATGCCGTATTTAAGGTAAAGATAACAAATATAACACGACCCAATGCTCCTGTTATCGATGATGCCTGGGTAAGTGCACATTCTGCAGATCTGGAAAGCAAAGGTTATGGAAAAGTAACAACTCTGGCAGATCTTAAGGAGGCAATAAAGACCAGCCAGAAGGAATCGGCCATAACAGCTAATAATAACAAGATCTTATCTGCTGCACTGGTAAAACTTAAGGAGAGTTCTGAATTTAAGGGATACCCGGAGGCGGAAGTTTCTAAGATAGAGTCCAATGTTAAAAATAATATCGAGAGTGAATATGATCAGTATAAGCAGTATATGGATATGATGTCTTCAGGCGAAGAAACATCAGAATCATCAGAAGGTGAGACCGAAGCCACCACCACAACAGCAGATGCAGACGCTGAATTTCTGGAATATCTTCAGCAGACCATGGGATTAAGCACAAGAGAAGAATTTGACGAATATTGTCACAATTATGCGCAGGATTATGTAGAAAACAAAATGCTCGTCACGCTTATAGCTGCGGATCAGGGATTCACGGCAAGTGTAGATGAGATCGTGGAAAAAGGCGAAGAATATGCCGAGGCTTACAAGAGTTACGGTTATAAAGATTACCAGGATATAATAGACAAACATGGAGCAGAGATAAACTGTGAAATGGGTTATGATGTTATCTATTCAAAGGTAGCCGATTTTATGTCCGGTAAGGTGAAAATGGTGCCTGCCCAAAGCACGGAAAGCACTGAAAATACAGAAACCGAAGAGAGTAAGGAGAGTACTGAAGCAACTGAAAAGACTGAGGATTCAGAAAACAAGGAATCAGAAGAAACTACTACAGCGCAGAATTAAAGACTGTGTGTCATATTTAAAAGAGAGTACATATGCCCCGGAAAACGGGTTATATGTATTTTTTTTAGGAATGAAACATATATATCATAAAAAAGTTCTGTACTTAAGGAGAGTAAAAGTACAGAACTTTACCATACATTACTGACATCATCAGTACATTATGTATGGACATAAGTGAAGATTGGGGGTTCTTCACTTAGGAGGGAAAAATATGAAAAAAATTTTAGTATAGGGGAAAGAAGCCCTTTCCCCTGCTAACGAGTATAAAAACTAAATGTGTCTAAAATGTATATTAATTGTGAACAAAAAGTGTTTTATAAACGGTTTATTGTTAATTCTTTTTATTGCAAACAAATCAGGAAGCATATATAAAACAATGGATACACGAAAATAAAAGTGATCAGCAAAGATTCCTTGACTGAAATACTTTTTTTGTATACTATGTTTAAGTATGTTTTTTAATATTGCGGATATTTTTAAAAAAACTATTAAATGAAATAATTAAGACAAGAGAGGAATTTTCAGATATGGAGAAAAGATTATTTACTTCAGAATCAGTTACTGAGGGACATCCTGATAAGATCTGTGATCAGGTTTCCGATGCTATCCTTGACGCGATATATGCGCAGGATCCGAATGCCAGGGTAGCATGTGAAACCCTCACTAATACGGGTTTTATCATGGTAATGGGTGAGGTTACGACTACTGCGCAGATAGATATTCCTTCAGTTGTCAGAGAAACTGTTAAAGATATAGGTTACGACAATTCTGAAAAGGGATTTGACGGAAATACATGTGCCGTTATGGTAGCACTTGATAAACAATCTCCCGATATCGCCCAGGGCGTTGACTCTTCCATAGAAACAAGAGGAGAGGGTGACGGTCTTGATACAGGGGCCGGAGATCAGGGTATGATGTTCGGATATGCAACTAATGAAACGGACGAGTATATGCCCTATGCGGCAGCGCTTGCACAAAAACTTTCACGTCAGCTTACAAAAGTAAGAAAGGACGGGACTTTAAGCTATTTAAGGCCTGACGGAAAAACCCAGGTAACTGTGGAATATGACGGGAATAACAAGCCTGTAAGGCTTGATGCCATAGTGGTATCTACACAACACGCGCCTGATGTAGAACAGGAGCAGATACATAATGATGTCAGAAAGTATGTTATTGATGCGATCGTTGATTCCGGAATGGTAGATGATGATACAAAGATCTATATTAATCCCACAGGACGTTTTGTTATAGGCGGCCCGAACGGAGACAGTGGTCTTACCGGAAGAAAGATAATCGTAGATACATACGGCGGTGCTGCAAGACATGGCGGCGGCGCTTTTTCAGGAAAAGATTGTACCAAGGTAGACCGGTCTGCAGCATACGCAGCAAGATATGTTGCAAAGAATATCGTAGCCGCAGGACTTGCAGACCGCGTGGAGATACAGCTTTCTTATGCCATAGGAGTTGCAACGCCCACATCCATTATGGCAGACACCTTCGGTACCGGAAAGCTTTCTGAAGACAAGATAGTTGAGGTGATCCGAAAAGAGTTCGATCTCAGACCTGACGGTATCATTAAAATGCTTGATCTGAGAAGGCCTATATACAAGCAGACGGCAGCTTATGGTCATTTTGGACGTACAGATGTGGAGCTTCCTTGGGAAAAACTTGATAAGACAGATGTCTTAAAGTCATATTTATGATCATTTAATTAATAACGACTGAAAAATTTGCTTGACAGACTATTGCGTATGTGATATCATCCTTCTTGCGTTGTGAAAACACAATGAAAGAAATTCTTTAAAATAAAGGATACGGGGTGATCGCGGGGTGTGGCGCAGCTTGGCTAGCGCGCTTGATTTGGGATCAAGAGGTCGCAGGTTCAAATCCTGTCACCCCGATGTCCGGAATAG
>CACZTF010000291.1 GCA_902784025.1 uncultured Lachnospiraceae bacterium | reverse complement strand
TCACGCTGCAGACCCTTAAATATCTGAAAAAGGGCGGACGGATAACACCTGCCGCGGCAGCGATCGGAACGCTCCTTAAGATAAAGCCGGTACTTCAGATCCAGGGGGAAAAGCTGGATTCTTACGCTAAAGTAAGAGGTATGGCACAGGCTAAAGCAGCAATGATGAAAGCCATAGATAATGATATAAACGGACGTTTTGCAGAGTCTGCAAAAAGGGGAAAGATAAGAGTCCATGCTTCACACACTTTGTTTGATGAGGAACGTGATGAATGGCTTAACAAAGTGAAAGAAACCTATCCTGAATGGTATTCCGGTTCAGAACCTCTTTCCATGAGTATCAGCACTCACATAGGTTATGGTTCCGTTGCGGTGACTGCAACCTGCTATATACCTGAACTTGAGGATTGATGATTTTAAGAAAAACATGAAAATATTTGAAAAATTTATTGACGAATTTTGAATTCATGTTATAATTGTGGGAGTGCAGTGATTAGTACTGTAATAATATGTACAAAACACAATCGGCAAAAGAAGGGTGGTCAGGAAAAGAATGTCGAACGTTATCGTAAAAGAAAACGAATCACTGGATAGTGCGCTCAGACGTTTTAAGAGAAATTGTGCAAAAGCCGGTATCCAGCAGGAGATTCGTAAAAGAGAGCATTACGAGAAGCCTAGCGTGCGTCGTAAGAAAAAGTCAGAAGCGGCAAGAAAGCGCAAGTATAATTGATTATACAGGGTTGTTTTAGCATGTCCTTTTTTAGGGGCATGTTTTTTTGTATAAACGTCAAGCCAAAACCTGAAAAACAGGCCTGTTTGAAGACCGGATCTGGTTACAAACATTTACCATTGGGGTTTAATCTAAATGAAGGACAGATGATATGAGTCAAAAGATATTGGCAGCAATGAGCGGAGGAGTGGATTCCAGCGTAACTGCCCTTTTACTGAAAGAAAGAGGGTTTGAATGCACGGGCGCGACCATGAGTCTTTTCAGAAACAAAGATATAGGACTCCCGGAAGACATGCAGTTCTGTCAGGCGGATGATATAAGGGATGCGGAAAATGTATGTAAAAAACTGGGCATAGATCATTTAGTCTTAAACATGCAAGATGAGTTCCGTGAAAATGTAATAGAGAGGTTTGTGAACTCTTACGAAAATGGAGCAACACCAAATCCCTGTATTTATTGTAACCGGTCATTGAAATTCGGAGAATTATTAAAACAGGCCATTGATCTTGGGTTTTCCCAAATAGCCACCGGACACTATGCAAGGACAGAGTATGACAGTAATACCGGCAGATATCTTCTGAAAAAAGCAAAGGACCCCAAAAAAGACCAGTCATATGTACTTTACGGTCTTACACAGGAAGTTCTTTCCCGTGTATGTTTTCCTTTGGGAGATCTGACAAAAGAAGAGGTGCGCCGGATAGCATCAGAAAACGGATTTGAAAATGCACAAAAGTCAGAAAGTCAGGACATATGTTTTATTAAAGATATGGGTTATCCCGATTTTATAGAACACTATACCGGAAAAAAATACGAGCACGGAGATTTCCTTGATCTGGACGGTAAAGTGATAGGAAGACATAAGGGCATCATCCGGTATACCGTTGGTCAGAGAAAAGGTCTTGGGATAGCTGCGAAAGAACCGTTATATGTATATGACAAAGATATTGAAAATAATACGGTGATTCTTGCCGGGGAAAAAGATCTATATTCCGAAAAAGTGACAGTTCGTGATTATAATCTTATAATGACTGATCATCTGGAAGGAAATTTGCGTATAACTGCAAAAACAAGATATAATCAGGAAGCTCAGCCTGCAATAATTTCCCGGACAGATGACGATATGCTGGAGCTGATATTTGATGAGCCACAGCGTGCCATAACAAAAGGGCAGGCCGCAGTAATATACTACGGAGATTATGTTTTCGGCGGCGGGACCATAGTATGATCATCGCACAGACTATTAATATTGTTAAAATACCCATATATCGCTATTAAGGTTTTAAGAAGCGGAAAGGTTATTATATAAACAAAAAGGAGTAATGATAAAAATGAACGCAAAGGTTTTTATGACTGACGGTTTTGAAACTGTAGAGGCTCTGGCTGTAGTAGATCTTCTCAGAAGGGCCGGGATAGATACCGAGCTTATTTCGGTCACCGGAAGAAAAGAAGTGACAAGTGCTCAGAATATAGTTGTACATGCAGACAGGTTATTCAATAATTCAGCTGCCGAACCTGAAAAAACTGCTGATCTCTTGTTCTTACCGGGAGGTATGGGCAGTGTTTCCGGTAACTTTCCTTTCGAGAAGATAAAGGGGCTTAAGGAATTGTTCTTAAAACAAAACGATGAGGAAAAGCTTATTGCTGCTATTTGTGCAGCCCCTTCTGTATTAGGACACTGGGGTCTATTAAGAAACAAAAGAGCTATAGCTTTTCCCGGTTTTGACAAAGATCTTACAGGTGCCATAGTGGAGAGCGCTCCGGCCAGGGTTGTTTCGGATGGTAATATCATCACGGCAAGGGGGATGGGGACTGCTTTGGATCTTGGTCTTGCCATAGTAGGAAAACTAAAGGGAGATGATGAAGCAGAAAGATTAGGTGTAGATGCCCAGTATATCGAAGCCGGAGAATGATATAAAAATATTATAAACAGAGAAAAGTAAAAAAAAATAACTCACATAATT
>CACZTF010000290.1 GCA_902784025.1 uncultured Lachnospiraceae bacterium | reverse complement strand
GGAATCCCTTGGCGGTGTGGTGCCCGACTCATACAGTGACCCTGAGGGACAAGGACGCATAAATTTTAGTGAATCTGTTTTACCGGTTCAAACCGGAATACACTAAAGAGGGCTTTGCTTATGAACGTGAGCGTAGACACACTACTTGGCATCATCAGCGTATGCTTTGGTGCATTTAGTATCGGATATGCTTTTGGAAAAAGAGCAAACAAAAAATAACCGCCTAGCTCCCTGAGAAAGAATTAGGTGGTTATATACTTAATATTTTTCCGAAAGGACTAACCATATCGTCTGGTAGTGTCTTTCTTTATTTGGATTATAACAAATGCGGATCATTAACGCAATCCTTTTTTAAAACGAAAGCAACTCAGTCCTTCTTATCCAACAGGTTAAGTGAGTTATTCAGGTTTATTGCTGCAAGACAAAGGGAAGTCAGGGCTACAAGCAAAACTACTATGGCAAATCTCTTATTATTCATGATCTCTGTCCTCCTGATATTTATTCGTTATAATATGATAATACATAGACTAAAACTTACCGGTTCAGTATACCAAAAAAATGACTTTCTCACAATAAACAAATTTATTTCTTTTTCTTTCTTCTAACCGCCAACACACTGATCAGGCATGTTACAAAAGCAGCTATTGCGATAAACACCGGAAGATTTGTGTTATGGTCTCCTGTTTTTACGCTTGAAGTAACAGTTGTTTTGGAATTGTCCGTATTTCTTTTTACAGGCATCCTCGCCGTATAAGCCTGATCACCTGCTTTTTCATACTTAACAGATGGTGTAGCACTCTCCTGTTCTTTACCTGAAACTTCCTCTTTCGGGTCCATATCATTAATCCCATTTCCGGAAGTATCATTTTCTGTATCGGCGTCCTTGCTGTTTTCACCGGAAGGATCATCTTTTGTTTCGGCATCTTTACCGGCATCATCGTTTTCATCTCCCTGATCGTCCTGCGGTTCAGAACCATCATCTCCCGTATCTGTGCCACTATCTTCATCCTCCGGTGTGTCCTGAGAACCGGATTTTTGCTGTCCGTTTTCACCTTCCGTTACAATCAGCTGTCTTATATAAATGTGTGCTGGATGTTTTAAACGCATCCGTATTATAGGAAAACTCCTGCAGCCACCAGTAATCTGCGGCAGACTTCATATCCATTTTTTCTGCTATGGCAGCGTGACCCGTTTCATTTATATCCCCTTCCTGCATGATAAGGTCTTCCGTTTCCTGCACAAAACTTCTTATATAGTTTCTTTGCTTTATCTGACCGGGAGTAAGGTCTTCGCTTTCAAAATCCGGAGTGGAATTTATAAGCATTACCCCGGCTGCGGTTTTAAATACGGTGCTTTCCGGTTCATCCTCATCCTGCAGCGGTGAATATACGGAAAGCAGATACCCTCCCGTGATATTCGGATCCTCCGCCGGATCCTCAGACTCCGTCTTCTTTCCGGGCTTTGGAATATCCAGCCTGCTCTCCTCCACCTTCACTGTTTCGCTCAGGTAATAACTTCCCAGATAACGGCTTCCGCTTTCACTTCCCACCATGACTACATCCACGGGGATCATCTGTGGGGTATAATCAAGACCCGATCTGTCCGCCAGGTACATCGCCACCCTGTTTCTGACCAGGGTTTCATCATAGGCATTTGCAAGCAAGGCCCATGTCTTACTCTTACCCATGCCGAAGAAATCCTGCGCTTCCTTAAACTCCAGTCTGTAGGGTTTTTTATACGTTTCCCAGGTGGAATTGCCCCTGCCTCTTATATACTGAAGTTCTATATTTCCTTCCGGGACCACACCCGAGCCGTAATCTCCTGTAAAGCCCTCGGGCACCTGAACACTTACATCTCCCACACATCTGACGGTGTGAAACTCGCTTTCATTCATCGCGTCTATATTTCCGTACTCATGCTTAGGGTCAGCTTCGGAAGCTGCAGCGATCCCCTCATCGCTTTCATCCACAAATATGGTCCAAAGATGTATGCCGTTTTGCGGCGCCGTATATCCTTCTGCATATACATAGTTTGTAGATGTGATACAAAACAAAGCTGAAAACAGCACTGCAGTAATCATCACTATGATAAATGCTTTAATATGAATACGTTTCATAAACTGTCCCCCTGATAAAACCCTTATCCTATTACTTGTACCCGCTTTTCTGTCAAAGTCTCCAGACGCCGTACACATTCCGGATGAGGTATGCATTCTATCCCACCAGCCATTTGTATTTTTCCACACTGTAAAGCGGAACATACGGTATCATGATCGGAACTGTCTTCACATATTTACGGTATTCCGGATCATTTCCGTAAGTCCTGTTCTGACGTTCTTCAAGTCTGCGGGCACCGCTGAACATTACATATACGATACCGGCGTATCCGCCTATGCAGGCAACCCACTGCGGAGCGTTCATGCCGGCACCGATGCCCACAACAAACATACCTGTCCAGAGGAAAAGCTCCCCAAGATAATTGGGACAGCGGACTATCCTGAAAAGACCTGTATCCACAAAACGATGGGGGTTATTTCTCTTTGCCGAATGTTTCTGAAAGTCAGCTGCAATTTCCAGAGAAATGCCGATAATAGCCAGTATGATACCCACAACCACGCCTCCATTGGTTCCGATTCCGTTCTGGAGATTAAAAAGTACCGGTGAAGTCTGGCAAACATAAAGAAGGGCAGCCGTACCCCAGATCGCACATTTAATGCCGATGGAAATATTTTTTCCGTCTTTTATCTCGCCTGTCATCTTTTTGTTGTAGGAATGAACCCGCAGTTCACGATACGTCAGATATCCGGCAAGCCTTCCGCCGTAAATGATCAGCAGAATACACATCAGTATAAGACCGCCGTCGATCCGGCCGTTGAACATGATAAGCAAAGTGATGGCGATCGCAGCTATCGCCAATCCGTATCCAATGGAAATAAACCAAACGTATTTTTTAAATCTTATGGCACTGGCGCCAAGCGCAACAAACAACAAAATAAAAAATTGAAGCATTTTATCTCACCTCTTTTTTATCAGCAACTGCAGAACATGTAATTTCGAAGGAACGTTTCCGTCTTCTCATCCCCCATCATCTTCCGGAATGTATCCACCGCCGGACCGCCATTTGAAAGCAATCCGTTTACAAATTCACCATTAAGTTTCTTTTTTTCATCCGGATCACACGGCTCACACCCTTGAAGCAACCGGAAATAATTATCACTGTAATCCTTGAACAACAGGGACATTTGCTCAGTGAGCTTGCGTCCCCTCTTGAAAACCGAGACCGGAAGCCGCATGGCATCATACCAGTGCTCACCGGGATCATAGTCCGGTATGCTTTCATATCGCTTTTTGACTTCCTCAAGCTCCCCAAAGGAAGGGTGTGTAAATGTACAGTCATAAAGCTCTATAATAAACGTTTCCTTACCTGCAGCCTTTATATGATCAAAACTGAAGACCGGACCGTCCAGACATGTGGGTGAAAACACGCCGGTCTCCATTTTCATTAGCCCGGCTGCGGCCTTCATCTCCATTAGACACAGACTGCCGCAGTACTCTGCTTCATATACATTCGTATGAAATCGCATTCCGCGGCCTTTCATGTCTGAGTATTCTCCTATATCCTGTTGCGTCAGACGAAAATATGATCCGGCAACCGTCTTTAAATAATCCAACATTTTTTTATCCTTTGCATTTTTTTAGCACAATGTTACTATTAAATTATATCAATATGCAGAAAAACACGCAATGCGCTGACGCCGATTTTCATCTGGTTCATGGAACTCCTGATCCTTATCATTAAAAAAAGTGAAGTTGTAAACAAAAACTTCACTTAACTTCACTCAAAACTTCACTGCACTTCACAACTTTCTTCATAGAACGCATTATATATCTTACCATGCTCATGTGCCATTATTTCTGATAGGTTACTTATCCTCAAAATTCATCCTTCCGAAACTCGATGTAACATGAAAGTTAGGCTTTTCGCTGTTTACAGGCTTCCATGAAAGGTAGTGCTTATTGACCGTCTTGTTACCACATTTGTATGCATTTGCAAGTAAAACTCCGCTATACTCATATTCCGGGTAGAACACCTTCATAAACTCAAGGGGTATCTTGTAATACACTTCCCAGCCATCTGCAGTTCTGTCTGT
>CACZTF010000289.1 GCA_902784025.1 uncultured Lachnospiraceae bacterium | reverse complement strand
TACATCTTCAAAGGATCCTCAAGGGATTTTCCAAGCTTTGGCGCTGTGGACGGCGCAACCGGCCCCAGGATGATGTCATATTTTTCAAATGCCCTGTCAAATGCCTGCTTTATGAGGGCTTTCGTCTTCAGTGCCTTCATGTAATAGGCATCATAGTAACCGGAACTGAGGGCAAATGAGCCCAGCATGATCCGCCTCTTCACCTCTGTTCCGAAGCCTTCCGATCTGGTCTTTTTATACATCTGGTGGAGGTTTTCATATTCTTCCGTCCTGTAGCCGTACTTTACCCCGTCAAAACGTGAAAGATTCGAGCTTGCCTCCGCCGAAGCTATTATGTAATAAGCAGGCACGGCATACTCTGTCAGACTCAGGTCAAATGTCTCAGGCTCTGCGCCTTTGCTCTTTAATACCTCTGCCGCATCAAGTACCGCCTTTTTAACCTCAGGTTCCAGACCATCGCCGAAATAGTCAGCAGGAATCCCTATCTTAAGCCCCTTCGCGTCATCCTTAAGGGCTGAGGTGAAATCCGTATCTGTCCGTCTGTATGATGTGGAATCCTTTTTGTCATATGATGATATGATCTCCAGGATCGCTGCACAGTCGCTCACATCCTTAGCAATTGGTCCGATCTGATCCAGAGATGACCCGTAGGCTATAAGACCATACCGGCTCACTGTCCCGTAGGTCGGCTTGATCCCCACAACGCCGCAATGCGATGCGGGCTGTCTTATGGATCCGCCGGTATCCGATCCCAGCGCAAATGTAACCTCGCCGGCGGCCACCGCTGCAGCAGAGCCTCCTGAGGACCCTCCCGGCGCCCTGGTCTTATCGCAGGGATTTTTTGTTGCGCCATAAAAAGATGTTTCCGTGGTACTTCCCATAGCGAACTCGTCCATATTTGTCTTACCAACTATCACTGCACCTGCTGTCTCAAGGCGTTCAACGGCTGTTGCAGTGTAAGGCGGTATGAAGTCAGACAGAATCTTTGATGAACAGGTGGTCAGGATATCCTTAGTGCACATATTGTCCTTAATGGCCACAGGCACCCCCGCAATGAGAGAGACAGGCTCTCCGGAGCGTATCTTTCTTTGCACCTCTTCTGCCCTTTTTAGAACATCCTGCTCATCACAGACTGTCACAAAAGCATTTATATCCGGCTCGGTCTTCCTTACCGCCTCCAGGCAATCCTTCGCGGCTTCCACTGCGGACACCTCACCTGCAGCTATCATCTTTCCCAGCTCCAGGGCTGTATGTTTCATCAGATCCAAACTGTTGTCTCCTTTTTTAATATTCATTACATACTTTTGTATAATGCCTTCTATATTGAAAAAGATCAAGTATACCATTGATGCTGATCTTGCGTCTTCCGGACAATTATTCTCCCATACTTTTTTTAAGTTCTCCGAGTCTCCCCTGTTTTGCCGCCAGTATAATACATACCGCCCCCAGTACTGCATCTGCTATAACAGCAGGTATCGCACCCTCTACACCAAAAGAATGGTCATATATCAGGTTACTGCCTGCTGCTGCCGGGGTATCAAGCCGAAAGACTGAGGCAGCTGACTCAAGACCGCTGTTTGGCAGACCAAAAACAAGATTTTGCGTAAAGTTCCATGCAGTATGTATGCCCATGGGAAACCAGATGCTGCCCGTGTACCATTTTGCAAGTGAAAATGACAGTCCGCATATGGCTATATCAAGTATGGGAAGGAATCCCGCCCCGGGGTTCATGATATGAAGTGCCGCAAAGAAAAGGCTGTTCACAAGTATGGCGACCCACAAAGGATACTTTACATTTACCCTTTCATACACAAAGCCTCTGCACCAGAGCTCCTCAGTGGAGCTTTGTATAAATACACAAGGGAACGCAAAAAGATAAAATGGTATCTGGGAGACAAAAAATTCAGGATGCAGTCTTATGTCGCCATGGATCAAAGCCGCTGCTATACAGGAAAAATTCATTATAAAGCCGACCAGAAAACCTAAAAGCAGCTTTTTCACGGTATTTCCGGCATGTCCCGGAATAAAAGAATCAAAAATAAATCTGTTTCTTTTTGTAAACCTTGTATAAACCAATACCCCGATAAATGCAGGCAGGGTTGACAGGTAAAATAAAACAACAAATAAAACGGGATCATGCACATCTGCTGTCTTTGCCCCGAACATAGACATAATGGGTGAATTCTCATCAAAAAAAAGCAGATCAAATGGCAGACCGAATATGATCAGATACCACAGGATAGTAACCAGTAAGATCCAGAAAATACGATTATGTATGTAAAATTTTTCTTTTTTATTTTTATCGTTTTTCATCTATTAAATAATATCTGACCCCGGTATTTACCACAGTGGTTCTCTCATTCCTCTGACGCACCGCCATTCCTGCCGTCAGGTGTATGAAATTTCTTAAACGCATCGTCATCCGGTTCAAGATCTTCTTTTCAAACATTTGCAAAAGTATGATTACTTAAGTAATACTCCCGAAACCGGTTCTCTGTCTCTCCTGTCAAAAAGTCCTCGGTACCATGTACTGCCCGTCTTTACGGGCCGGAGCGTTTCTCAGCATGTCGCCGCGGTTATTCCCGTTTGTAACGTTATCATCACGGAAAAC
>CACZTF010000288.1 GCA_902784025.1 uncultured Lachnospiraceae bacterium | reverse complement strand
GACACCCTCCACACGGCAGCCCTCACAATTGATATGCTCAGGAAGTATCGGGGCATCATACATCTCTGACCATTTCTTCGCAACCTCCACCCGTTTTTCCTGGTCATCATTTACCGTCGCGATATATGCCTCGCAAGCCTCGCAATCCAGCCCGCAATAACCGATCATCTTTTTCATAACGCAAACACCCCTTTTTGTTTTTCATTTTATTAGATCATGTATGGCAATTCAAGATTTAATGATAAATTTAAAGCCCTGTCAATTATCATATGCTTCTCTAACACTCTATAGTTGACTTTCTCCATGTAACATGCTCCCGCATCTTCAGAACCGATAAATGTGTTTTCCTTGATATATGAACACCGGGACCATTATAAGACAGAGAACCGTCTCCTGTCCTATGATACTTTTAGCTCCGTGTTGGAGAATGTCATCAATACTATGAATAAACATTATCAAAATACTCAGATACTTCCATATTTCCCACTTTAAGCAACCGCATTACTCTGCTTTACGCAGGTCTTTCAGGTCAACTGCATTCATTATCCCGCTCTTTACAAATTTATCAATACATCCGTTTACACAATCCCATTTCTTAGGATCATCTTTTATACTCATCTTTATTACAGCAAGACAGCCACTTGTCTGAAATGTCATCAATGCCTTAAACTCATATTCTGAGAGACTGCTGTGTTTAGAAACATAATCATAATAATTTTTAAAAGATCTTGTTACCAGTTTTTCCACGATCATAGTAGAAAAAGAGTCATCCAAAAAAATCTTCTGATAGTATTTGTTCTCCCTCACAAAAATACAAAACGGTAAGCGGCACTCAAGTTTATCAACATCTGTATCTCTTATCATCTGGCGTTCCCAGAATTTCCATGTTCCTTCCAAGGCCTCATCCAGTATCTCATCCAAAACCTCAGATACATTTTTGTAATTGGAGTAAAAGGTACCTCTGCTTATCCCCGCTTCTTTGCATACAGAAGAGATCGTCACACCGTAAAATCCCTCTTTCGAGTGAACTCTTATAAATGCATCCTTTATTTTTTCTGCAATGGTATAATCAAGATGAAAGGGGGAATAAAACTCCTTTTATATAAAATGCTTTCCTTTCTAAATTCTAAAAGTGACCGAATGGGGTCGCTTTTTTTTGCTTTGCATAAAAATCTCTGATGAAATGCACAAAAAACCCGCACCGGATCTGTTTTCATCTCCTGATGCGGGCTTTATGTCAGATATTAAGGTTTTTTGCTTTTATGTCTTTTAATTCTACGTTCAGTTTCTTACCTGAGGTCAAGAGTTTAATCTCATTTTCATACTGTGACATAGATATGTCTGTATCTGTATAATCTTGACCAGACACGATCCTTTCCATTCCATTACCATTTTTTTGATATGAAACCAAGCTGCTTTCCCCTGACCCAAGCTTATTTCTTATATTTCCATTTAAGATAAAGTATCCAGGTCTGATCCCCCAATTAAAAACATTGGAATTTTCAATAACAATAACACCATTGTTGTAATAAGAAAATTTCGCTTTATCCACTGACTGATAAAGCATTGCAAACGCAGAAGACTCTGCTGTATTTCCTTTTTTTTCAAACAGTCTTATAACTGTGCCCGCACTAGGAACATTATCCACTATTATGATCAGTTCATTTTGTCCGTCGCCGTCAAAATCTGCTATTGCAAATTTTTTATATAATTCAACGTAATTATTATCCCATTTTAATCCGGCCGGATAACCATCCACATATCCTTTGGCATTTTTATATATCGATCTCAGATAATTCATAAACACGTCAACATCATAATTCTCACGAAGCCAGCCTTTATTATCAAATGTGTATTGCTTATCACTTATTATCTGCGTACCCGTCCTCATCCATCCGTTAGAGCCGAAATAAGATTTATGTTTAGCGGAATTACCGTCAGGATTTTTTGTTCCCTTACCCATATCCTGCCAGCCGGTTCGCATCCAGCCGTTATCTCCAAAAAAGCTCCAGTGTTTTGCAGAATTTCCATCGGGTTCTGAAGTACCTTTACCGAACTGTACCCAGCCTGTCCTGAGCCAACCGTTCCCTCCGAAATAGCTCCAGTGCTTTGCCGTGTTGCCGTCAGGATTTGCCGTTCCTTTCCCAAGCTGTACCCAGCCTGTTCTGAGCCACCCGTTATCTCCAAAGAAACTCCAGTGTTTTGCGCTGTTC
>CACZTF010000287.1 GCA_902784025.1 uncultured Lachnospiraceae bacterium | reverse complement strand
GTCAACAGCGTGGCGTTCAGCCACGATGGCAGGCAGCTTGCCAGTGGTTCATCTGACGGGACGGTACGGAAATGGGATCCAGAGACTGAGGAGAGCAAAGTTCTGGCACGGTACGCTGGTGAGGTATATGGCGTAGCGTTTAATCCCGACGACAGTCAACTTGCTATTGGGATAAATGATGGTACGGTACGGATTTTGGATCTTGAATCATATCGGGAGATATGGAAATACGTACCTGTCCCACCTTCCCTTAACCTTAGAGGGGCAAATTTCCAACTTGCTATTATTGATGGAAAAGACCTGGAAATATTAAAGGCCGCAGGTGTGCTTTTATCGGAACAGCAGCTCACTTCCGATGCCAATCATGGCGGGATGGATTCAGCATACGCTTATCAAATAAGAAATCAGATACGGAGGTTCTTTGAACAAGATCCACAAAAGTACTGCCATGTGGAATCCTTCATTGATTTCATCCGGGAGAATGATACAGATGATATGCGTTCGTTCCTGGCGGATGAATTGTATTACCTCTTAAGGATTTCTGAAAGCGACAATGTCATATTTCCTCTTCATCAGGATCCGGCTCTGCAGCAGCTCGTTTATCAGATATGGGTGATTGATACTCAGCGTCTGAGGATGCAGGAAATCGTGACAAGGCCAGATGCTGATGATGTGCCAATACAGGCTCCACAATCCTCACAGGAAAGTAACGATATCAAGAGACCGTTGGAAGACCAACAGAAATCCTCAGTACTTTGTGACGATGTTGCTGTCGAAGAAGCAACCGAGATAGTTCTGCGGAGTTTTCAGGATTGGCTCGAGAAAAAGCTTAATGAAAAAGGACAGAAGTATCGTATTATCCAGTCCGCCAGACGGCAGTCAAGTGGAGACCAACATGGATATGACGTTGGGCTTGAACTGCAGATAGGGGACGCCACATATAAGATAAGCTTTGAGTGCAAGGATTATACCTCAAATATCAAAGAGAATGGGAGAAATAGGAATACCAAGATCCGCTCATATGCGGGAAATCTGCTGCAATATTTCATCAATAGCAAGCGGAACGTAAACAACCGATGGGTATTGATTAACGTCTTTGGCGATCTTCAAAATGACTATCCATCTAAACTCTTTGAGACCTGGAACAAGTCCTATGATTATATGAAGATTTTTGCGATTACGGAAAAATCTTCTGTCCCGACCTGCAAACAGTTCTTTTCAGTGGATGAAAACTCCTATCCATTGGTTTATCCTGGCAGTGTTCCCATACCAGATATAGATGGTAACAGGAAGAAAGTATTCTCTTTTATCTATGAGACGGTCATTGGAGGGGATTGTTCATCAGCGGCTATAAAGACAAAACTAAAGCAGTATGGTCTGCCAGGCAATTATTTATGTAAACACTCATCTGAGCTGCTTTCAGTTAAGACCAAAGATGGTGATGCTGCGTTAATTGAAGTCTTGAGGTGCCTTGACAAGATACAAAGAAACGAGAAGTCAGATTCAGATAAGAATGGCATATATATCATTGGCGAATATGGGACAGGAAAGACCTGGCTGTTATATCGGATAATTGTTGAGATAATTAACCAGCCGGCTAAGTATCCTTTTATCCCGGTCCTTATGAAGCTCAAAGAATTCTTTATGGAATTGAACGAATTGAGTGATTCATATCTTGGAAAAGATGAGCTACGTGAAATTGCAGAGAGATATGTTGACAAAGTGATGGAACAACATGATCAGCTTGAAGAGCATTTGATGCTATATTCGAGCCCCGTTTTCCTGTTGGATGGTTTTGATGAAGTTCTGTCTGGATTGTCCGCTACAAACAATAAAATCAGGATATTGCTTTCTATAAGGGATGAACTTAACAGCAGGTATCGTGAGTTCCATCCTGTATTTATCGTAACATCAAGAGAATCTGATTATCACGCATGCCAGACCAACAAAGAGTTCATAGACTTATTCAGGCGTTTCTATAAAATAACACTGGAGGAGTGTACTGTAAGCGAAGTTAAAGGAAAGTTAATGACCTATGCCGAGAACGCGGACATCTCTCAGGAATCGATTGCAGGCATTACGGAGAATCAGAGCATGTTGGAATTGGCTTGCCGGCCTGTTTTTTACGCGTTGCTGCAGGACCTGTTAGAGAGTAAAGACTCCTCTCTGGAAGGTGTGGTGGATGAGTTCTCTTTGCTTAATAGCGCGGTCGACAGTGAGATCAGAAGAACAATCACAGATGTGAGGCCTGATAAAGACAAAACGACAGGGGAAATAAGAAGCCTTCGTCAAGCGCTCCTGGAAGCACTCATGAATTGTGCGATCTACTGTACGCAGAACAATGGAAATGAAGCTCCGATCGTTTTTTCGAGAGATGAGCTCAATGACATAGTCCCATCAGGGATCGTGGCGGTCAAAAACAAGGATGTTGAAACAGCCACCCCAGATAAGCCGTGGACATTCAGACTTAACCGGAACAATGAGCGAAGGGTCAGCTTCCTGCATAATATTGTCCGGGAGTTTCTTGTCGCAAAGAAATTCTTTTTACTGATCGAAAAATGTGTTTCAGGCGAAGCGGAAGAGAGGGACTTTTTTGATTTGATGCGATCGGTGCAGATGTCGCCGGCATCGTTACGGTTCTTCCTGATCTTCATTCAAAATGCTGCACAAGAGCAAAAGATCAAAGAAAAGATCATGCAGTGGTTATCCAGACCAGCAATAAAACAAGAAACTTCCAATCTTCCTGCCAGGCTGCTCGAACTGCTTTTACAGCCAGACTGTACATTTGGCGGGCGTGAGGAAGAGAAGCTGGACCTCTCCGGTATCCACGCAGATAATCTTTGCATCTGGAATTGCGAGCTTCGACATCTTGATCTCAGTGATGCATGTTTGCGTAATATGCAGATGACGGATGTCAGACTATCTGATGTTGATCTTCGAGGAGCGGATCTGTCTGGCCTTCGGCTTGCGCCATCCAGACCGATCATAGACATCTGCTACTGGCGACAGGATAGAAAATGGCATATTGCAGTTCTATATCAAAACGGGCAGGTGCTTAAATACTCGTTCACGGATCGCTTTATGGAGGCGCCATACTCAGTCACATTGCTTCAGCAACTTGAAGGCGCGACCAGTATGTTCAATATTGACGGTGCAGTGTATGTTGTTATTGCCGGAAAGACCATCTATCCATTAGAGGAGAAAAGCAGTCCCGCAGAGGCGCTGTATGATATGAGCAGCGAAAAACTGATCCAGCGTATTGTGTCTGCAAAAGGAGCAAATAGTATCCTGGTACAGAATGGAACAGCTTATCTGTCTCAGGTAATACATGACGATACACTCATCTCAAAGAGCATAGATATTACAGAATCCGACCGTTATTTCCTGACAAATAACGGGTTGTTGGTCATCGCCGGTGGGGATGCAATGAATTTGATTTCGGAGACAGGCGAGGCAAAGTTCCTTTACAAATGGGAGGAATATTATGAATGCTTCACGATTTATCAGGGGATTAACGGTGAAAACCATATCTACATAAAAACCAATGATCACCTGATTCAAATCATTTGTGATGATCAGTTCAACCCAAAATCCGCGCCTAAAGATTTCCGAATGGAAGGAACATATGTGACTATGCAGGATATTCGTGCGATAAGGGAGGGTATCCTTGCCGGAATTAGTGAGTCTGATCTTTACATTATAGGTATAAAAACAAATGAAGCTGTCGTTGAGAAGGTGAATACTGCTGTAAAGGCTTCTGGTGTTGTGTTGAATAATGATGATGGAAGTAGGAGGGTGCAGGATCAGGAAGCGTTTGAATTGTTGAAAGGAAGCATGGTCCCTTTTGACGAGACAAACGCACATGAGGAGTAAGCGCAAGAAAGAATAGTATCGAAAGAAACAATAGGGGTAGCCCAGATTATGGGCACAATAAGCAGCGGCTTTGTAGCCGCTGCAAAGATTGTAGACAAGTCGTGTTTAGGCGATTACCCCACAAAAAGCAGCGGATCATCAGTATCTGCTGCTTTTTGTATGTCATTGATCAGAATTCTTCAATACTTATACTGCTCGCCGGCGCGAGTGTAAACGGTAGAAAACCAGCATACTGGTACAGATATGGCAGAAATGATAAAATCCAGAGGGATGCATTCGTCAACGCATCTCCC
>CACZTF010000286.1 GCA_902784025.1 uncultured Lachnospiraceae bacterium | reverse complement strand
CCTAAGGATCTTGTTGATGATATAACTAAAGCTTACAAGAAATTAGGTGACAAGCTTAAGGAAAAAGATCCTCATGTAGCTGTACGTTCATCAGCAACAGCAGAGGATCTTCCTGATGCCAGCTTTGCAGGACAGCAGGATACATATCTTAATATAAAAGGTGCAAAAGATGTTGTGCAAAAGGTTAAAGAATGTTATGCATCCACCTTTACCGAGAGAGCTACATACTATAGAGAGAAACAGGGATTTGATCATCTTTCCGTAGCACTTTCTGCTGCCATACAGATGATGGTTCATTCTAAAGCTGCGGGTGTTATGTTCACTGTGGATCTTGTTACAGGTAAGGACGACTGTATAACTATTGAGGGTTCATACGGCCTTGGTGAATATGTGGTTTCCGGAACTGTTACGCCTGATAACTTCAAGGTAGATAAAAAGAGTCTTGAGATCACACAACGCATCATTAATGACAAGCCTATCAAGCTTGTGCGTGATCCCAAGGGAACAACCATAGAGAAGCCGGTTCCCAAGAAGGACAGAGAAAAGCAGGCTATAACAGATGCACAGATCAAGGAGCTTGCTGAGTACGCAAAAGCTATTGAGAAGCACTATGGCTGTTATATGGATATGGAGTGGGGCGTAGATGAGCGGGACAATAAGGTTTGGCTCCTTCAGGCACGTCCTGAGACAGTCTGGTCAAGAAAAAACAAGGAGGATGGCGAAGTGGCAGATACACCTCAGGCTACAACAACAGATCTTGATGTTATCGTTACAGGGCTTCCTGCAAGTCCCGGAAAAGCAGCAGGAAAGGCTCATGTGATACTTGATCCGAAGTACATAGATGAGTTTAAGGAAGGAGAGATCCTTGTAACCCAGATGACAGCTCCTGACTGGGTGCCGGCTATGAAGAAAGCGAAAGCTATCGTTACAGATGCCGGCGGTATGACATGTCATGCGGCTATAGTATCACGTGAGCTTGGTATCCCCTGTATTGTTGGAACAAAGAGTATATCAGAGGAGTCTACTACTAAGATCAAGGATGGTCAGGATATAACAGTTGATGCTTCAAATGGTACGGTATATGATGGCATTGTTGAGAGCATTGTAAGTGCCGGTACAAAGTCTGCTGAAGCGGCATCCGGCACTGTGGCAGCTGATACGGTTCCCGTGACAGGTACAAAGGTATATATGAACCTTGGTAATCCTGATCTTGCTGAAAAGCACGGAGCACTTCCCTGCGACGGTATCGGTCTTATGAGAGAGGAGTTTATCTGGACTACTTTTATCCACGAGCATCCTCTTCATCTTCTTGAGGAAGGTCGTTCAGATGATGTGGTAAATCAGCTTGCTGATGGTATGAGAAAGGTTTGCCAGGCACTTGCTCCGCGTCAGGTTGTCATTCGTCTTTCAGATTTTAAGTCCAGTGAATACCGTGATCTCAAGGGCGGAGACAAGTTTGAGCCCGATGAACCCAGTGCACTTCTGGGATGGAGAGGTGCTTCAAGATATTATGATCCCAAGTATCTTCCCGCATTCAAGCTTGAACTTGCAGCTATAAAGAAAGTAAGAGAGGAATTCAGATTCAAGAACCTTCAGGTTATGATACCCTTCTGCCGTACGGTTAAGGAAGCAGAGATAATTACAGGCATTATGGCTGAAGAAGGTCTTGTAAGAAGTGCAGACTTTAAGATCTGGCTCATGGCCGAGATACCGTCAAATATCATACTTGCTGACCAGTTCTGCAAGTTTGTTGACGGCTTCTCCATCGGATCAAACGATCTTACCATGCTGGTTCTCGGATGCGACAGAGATAATGATACGGTCCAGCACATTTATGATGAGAGAAATCTTGCTGTTAAAAGAGCGATCCGCCATCTTATCGATGTGGCTCACGCAAATGGTAAAACAGTTTCCATTTGCGGACAGGCACCCAGTGTGTATCCTGAGCTTTGCGAGTTCCTTGTAAAGAGCGGTATTGATTCCCTCTCCGTGAACCCTGACTGCGTTGTTGCTACAAAGAAGATGGTCGCTCAGATCGAACAGCGTATGGTCATGGATTCTGTTACAGGCAGAGGAAAGGAAGATTCTGAAGATTATACATGGTAATTGCATGTGAGTTACAGAGGATTTTGTTAAACTATTAAATATAAAAAGGCAGTTTCGTAAATATCCGGAAACTGTCTTTTTGTACTTTTATCTTATGTTTTTTCATCAGGAGGAAACAATATGCGTAAGAAAATATATGCCATGTCCGATTCCGTGGGAGAAACGGCAGAGATGGTCGCCAAAGCCACAGCAAGTCAGTTTGGAGATGAAGATCTTGATATTGTAAGGGTTTCGTATGTTCTTTCTGAAAAACAGATAGATGAGATAATAGAAGATTGTGTAAAAAACGATAATATGATATGTCATACGATAGTCATGCCGAGACTTCGTGACTATATAGAAAAACAGGCAGAAAAATATAATGTTTTGTGTATAGATATACTTGGTCCCACACTCTGGGCAGCTGAACGTATCACTTCAGCAGAACCCAGCATGCGTGTAGGTATGGTACGCAAGCTGAACAGTGATTATTATAAAAAGGTAGAAGCTATGGAATTTGCCGTGACATATGATGACGGTAAGGATCCCAGAGGTTTTTTAAAGGCAGATGTAGTGCTTTTAGGAATCTCCAGGACAAGTAAGACACCGGTATCCATGTATCTGGCATATAATTCAATAAAGGTTGCCAACCTTCCTCTTGTCCCCGAGGTTCCGCTTCCAGACGAGATATTACGTATACCGCCCAGGAAAATAGTAGGTCTTCTTATTGATACTTATAAGCTGAACGGTATAAGAGTTTCCAGAATGCAGGCAATGGGGGTGGGTGCAGGTTCAAAATATTCAGATGTTGACAGGATAACGGAAGAGTTGTTGTATTCAAGAGAGATATACAGATATCTGCATTGTCATGTATTGGATGTTACTGATAAATCTATAGAAGAAACAGCTGCTCATATCATGAGTATAGTAGAGAAAAATCGTGAGATAGACGGCTGATATTATTTATGTTAGAATGAAAACACTGTGATAAAGACAGTATTATAGAAATGGAATCTTAATAAATAAAATATTAGGAGAAAAGAGAAATGGCAGAAAAATTAAAAGTAGGTATTTTAGGTGCTACCGGAATGGTAGGTCAGCGTTTTATCACGCTCCTTGAGGATCATCCCTGGTTTGAGCTGACAGTTCTGGCTGCAAGCAAGAATTCAGCCGGAAAAACATATGGTGAGGTAATAGACGGTCGTTGGAAACTGGATATTCCCATGCCCGGTATTGTTAAGGATATGGAGATTTACGATATGGAGACACAGATGGAGGACATAGTATCCAAAGTCGATTTTGTTTTCTGCGCCGTAAATATGCCTAAAGACGAGATAAAGATACTTGAGGAAAAGTATGCTAAGGCAGAAGTGCCGGTAGTTTCAAACAACAGTGCAAACCGTTGGACTGAGGATATACCCATGGTGGTACCCGAGATCAATTCTGAACACCTTGAGGTAATAGAGGCTCAAAAGAGAAGACTGGGAACTACAAGAGGATTTATCTGTGTAAAACCTAATTGTTCCATACAGTCTTATACACCGGCATTGAACGCTTTAAGGGAGTTCAGCCCCAAGCTTGTTGTAGTTTCTACATATCAGGCTATTTCCGGTGCCGGCAAGACATTTGAGCAGTGGCCTGAAATGAATGGAAATGTTATCCCTTTCATTTCCGGTGAGGAAGAGAAGAGTGAAAGTGAGCCTTTAAAACTTTGGGGTAAGGTTTCCCAGGGTAAGATCGTCCCCGCTACAGAGCCGGTGATCACTGCACAGTGTGTAAGAGTACCTGTGCTTAACGGCCATACGGCAACTGTCTGTGTAAACTTTGAAAAGAAGCCCACAAAGGAGCAGATAATAGAAAAGTGGAGAAATTACGAGGGGGCTGCGCAGCAGCTTAACCTCCCTAGTGCTCCGGCTAAATTTATGCAGTATCTTGAGGATGATGACAGACCTCAGGTAACCCTTGACGTGGATTATGAGGGTGGTATGGGAGTATCTCTCGGAAGACTTCGTGAGGATACGGTTTTTGATTATAAATTTGTAGGACTTGCCCATAACACGCTCAGAGGTGCTGCAGGCGGTGCTGTACTGGTTGCAGAGCTTCTTAAGGCTAAGGGCTATATCGAGCCTAAGCCGGAACTGCATCCCTGATGCATTTTAAGAGCTGATATCTGATAATAGAACAGTATGTAGTGATATATAAGGTCAGCATTATAGTATTTTTATCTTGAAAAGGGGAGAAAAACCATGAATATTTGTGAAATAGAAAAAGTATACGGAAGGCAGATCATCGATTCAAGGGGTAATCCTACAGTAGAAGCGGAAGTGGTCCTTTTTGACGGGACCGTAGGCAGAGGAGTTGCGCCCAGCGGTGCGTCTACCGGAGAGTTTGAAGCGCTTGAGCTTCGTGACGGTGATAAGAATGTCTATGGCGGTAAGGGTGTGCTTAAGGCCGTGGATAATATAAATACCAAGATAAATCAGGCTCTTACAGGTATGGATGCTGCTGATATTTACGCAGTGGATGCGGCTATGATAGAACTTGACGGCACTCCTGACAAATCAAATCTGGGAGCTAATGCCATACTTGCTGTATCCATCGCTTGTGCAAGAGCAGCTGCCGAGTCCCTTTGTATACCACTTTACAGGTTTTTCGGCGGGATAAACGGAAATGTTATGCCCGTTCCCATGATGAACATTTTAAACGGAGGAGCACATGCCACAAACTCTGTGGACACCCAGGAGTTTATGATCATGCCTGCCGGAGCCTCTTCATTTGCAGAGGGTTTACAGTGGTGTACTGAAGTATTCCATGAACTCCAGAAACTGCTTAAGTCTGAAGGAAATACTACGGCAGTAGGCGATGAGGGCGGTTTTGCTCCTGACTTAAAAGACGATGAGGATACCATAGAGCATATACTTACAGCTATCAGGAATGCAGGACATGAGCCGGGGAAGGACTTTGTGCTTGCTCTTGATGCGGCTTCTTCAGAGTGGAAGAGCAAGGATGGCAAAAAAGGTGAATATGACCAGCCCAAGTCAGGAAAGCATTTCACCTCAGATGAACTTATTGCTCACTGGGAGTCACTTGTTGACAAGTATCCCATTTATTCAATAGAGGATGGTCTTGATGAGGAAGACTGGGAAGGCTGGAAGAAGATGACTGAAAAGATCGGACACAAGGTTCAGCTTGTTGGCGATGATCTTTTCGTTACTAATACAGAGAGACTTAAAAAGGGCATAGATAACGGATGCGGTAACTCTATCCTTATAAAGCTTAACCAGATAGGTTCTGTTTCCGAGACTCTTGAGGCTATAAAGATGGCCCAAAAGGCGGGCTATACTGCAGTTGTTTCCCACAGATCCGGTGAGACTGAAGATACAACGATCGCAGATCTTTCAGTTGCGGTAAATGCCGGCCAGATCAAGACAGGCGCTCCGTCAAGAAGTGAGAGGACAGCTAAGTATAATCAGCTCCTCCGAATTGGCGAAGATCTCGGCAATGCAGCAAATTATGCCGGGACAGGAGCATTTTCATTTAAGTGATCTTATAAGACCTGCATAAAAGGCGGATACAAAAGCAGGATAATACCTGCTGGTATCTGCCTTTATAGTTGTATGGTCTTTAAAAAATATTTTTTACAAGCGGAGAGAAAAATGAAGCATAAAGGTTTTTTGATCGCTGCGGTTTCAGCAATGGCCGGAAGCGCAGTAGTTCTGTCGGGGTGTGAATGGCGCCCTTTCGGAAGAGATTATTTTGTCACGTCAGGAGATGGAAAGGCGGGTTCTTCTTACGGAGAGCCGTGGATAAATTCCAATACCTACGGTACTGTAAATAAAGATACCACGCATGATGGCGAAAACGGCGATATTTATCTTTCTGCAAATTATGATAATATCATTGCCACAGAACTCAAAGATGGTGAGAGTTCTGCAGGTGTGCAGGAGGAGGCTTCAAAGCAAGTCTCCTCTTCTTTACTTGAGATGATGAAGACAAAAGGGACATCACCGGAATCATCCCAGGTAAATACGCTATACGAGCTTTATACGGATACAGAGAGCAGGAAAAATGCCTGGACTGAAACTATACTGCCCCAGATAAAGTCATTACAGGATGTACAGGATCTTTCAGGACTAAGTGCATATCTGTGTTCTGATGCTTATTTTGATAACGGTGAGAATATAGTAAGCTTTGACTATGATCTAGATTATAATGATCCTTCCATATACAGTTTTGTAATTATACCAACGTCTTTGAGTCTGGGAGATTCTGCAGAGTATAGCAACAAGAGTGAGTATGGTGAAAAAACAGAAGATATCTTTACCAAACAGGCATCTTTACTTCTTAAAAAAGCAGGGTATTCAGACGACGGGGCAAAGACCATAATTCAAAATGCGCTAATGTTTGAAAAGGATATTGCATCCCACATGAAGCCGCAAGAGTTCAGGTACTCATCTGAATATATATCCTCTGTGAACAATCCGGCAGATATCGCACAGCTGAAAGCAGAACAAGGTAACTTTCCTCTCAGCGGCATAATGGAAGCTTATGGCATCGATAAAAGTGAACATATATATCTGATAGAACCGGAATGGCTTGCCGGTATGAAAGAAATATATACTGAAGAGAATTTTGAAAACATTAAAAGCTACGTTTTGATAAAAACACTCCAGGGATATGCAGATTCTGCAGATGAGGAGACATATATCGGTATACGTGATATTTACAATGAGGCAAATGATATCAAAGAGGGGAGTACCCTGGAGGATTATGCTTTTTCATATGTAAAAGGTCTTCTGCCCGGAACTTTGGGAAAGATGTATATAGAATCACAGATCGATCCTGAGGACAAAAACGAAGCGGAAAAACTTGTCAATGATATCTTGGATAAGTATAAGATCCGTGTGAATGAGATCACATTTTTAAGTGAAAACACCCGGAGTGAAGCACTTAAAAAACTTGAAAACATGAAAGTTCATGTTGCATATACAGATACATCTCCCGCAGCCTCTGCTGCCGATATCAAATCTAAAGAAGAAGGCGGAACGCTGGTAGAAGCAGTTGTAGCTGTAAGAAAAGCTGACAGGGAATATAAGCTTTCTCATCTTAACAGGGCTGTATCAGACAGTGACCTTGACGGGGATATTACTGAAGTAAGTGTTAAGTATTTCGGTTTAGGAAATATATTGGTTGTTAATGCAGGAGCACTCAAAGGATATTTTTCCTCGGAAATGACTAGGGAGGAACAACTGGGGGGACTAGGATCATTAGTTGCGAAAACGATCGCAGGAGCTGTACTCAAAACCGGATCTGAATATGATGCAGACGGGAAATACTCACCTTATTGGTCGGATAGTGATATTAAGGCCTATGAAGATCATTATAAAAATTTAAAAGAAGAACTGAATTCGATAAAGCCTTTTAAAGATGACACAAAACTTGATGGTACAAGGGTATTGGACAGTGTAGTAAATGAGATATTCGGATTTAAGGTTCTAAACGACATTGCATCTGATAATAATATTGATAAAGAAAAACTGTCGAAAGCATTTGCCTTATCACGTTTCACCGTTATGCGTGAGGATACTATGGAAAAAACCGGATTGAATTCATCAGAGGCTTTACCTTATATCACAGTAAATACGACTATAAAGCATAATTCCGAAGACATGTGAATGAGGTAATTGTGTATGGAAAAAGGGACTTTTAAATCATATAAGAGTGCTGAAGAACTGAAAAATGATTTTATAAACGGAAAATATGATGAGCTTATTTCCGAACTTTATAACTGTAAGGATTTAGGAGCAGATTACTGCAGAGAAAGATATGTACGTGTCATCAAAGGATTTTGTAATACTTTTGATGGTGGGGAATGCAGGATAACTGCTCTTTTTTCATCTCCTGGAAGACTGGAACTTACAGGAAATCATACAGACCATCAGGGCGGAGCAGTACTCACCGGTACAGTATGTTTTGATATTATTGCCTGTGTCTCGGAAAACCATAACAAAATGATAAATGTGGTTTCTGAAGGATACGGTTCTTTTTCCATGAACTGTGATGATACGACGCCAAGATCTTCTGAAAAAAACACGACTGCAGCATTGGTAAGGGGAATAGTAAGAGCTGTATCAGATAAAGGATTCAGAGCCGGAGGAATGGATATCTATCTTGTTTCAGACCTTCCGGTAGGTTTGGGGATGTCATCATCAGCAGCTTTCGAAATGCTTATCGGGTCCGTTATCAATTCTTTATTTTGCCAAAACCAACTAAGCGGTGAAGAGATAGCTTATGCCGGAATGTTTGCAGAAAGAGAGTATTTCGGGAAACCATGTGGCCTGATGGATCAGATGGCTTGTATTACAGGCGGCATAAACATCTTTGATTTCAGAGATGATGAGAGACCGGCAGCAGTGCCTGTTGATATTGATTTTGAAAACGAGGGAATAGATATAATAATTACAGACACGGGAACTGATCACGCAGATCTTGCAGATGACTTTAATGCTATACCTGCTGAGATGTATTCTGTGGCGGAGGTTATGGGAGGCAAAAGATTATGTGATATTGATGAAAATGTATTTTATGACAGACTGGGCATGATAAGAGGAAAGGTAGGGGACAGGGCTCTGATGCGTGCTATGCACTGGTATGATGAAACAAAGAGAGTGAAACGCCAGGGTGAGGCCTTGAATTCCAGAAATATAAAGGAATTTCTGCAACTTATCAATAGATCAGGTCAGTCTTCGTTCATGTATCTTCAAAATGCGGATGATTATGCTGATCCCGCCTCTGAGCCTGTTGCTTTGAGTCTTGCTCTTTCTGCGCATCTGTTGAAAGATGGACATGGTGCGGTACGTATTCAGGGAGGAGGATTCGGAGGAAGTATAATTGCTTTCGTCAAAAAGGATTTTTCAGACAGATATATTTTAAATATGGAAAAATTTTTGGGAAAGGGATGCTGCCAAAAAGTATATATCAGAAAAAAAGGAGTAGTCTCAATATTAGCTTAAGAATCATAAAAAAATAATAATGATAATTATTACTAAAATACTTTACAAATCATTTTTTATGTGATATCATTCATACAGTTGCAAAGGAAAATGTATTTGGAATGATTTAATATTTTTCATTTACATCTGCCTATTCTATAATATCGACTATTTTGAGGAGGATTTTATTATGTCATTGATCAATAAGGAAGTTTCAGATTTTACCGTACAGGCTTATCATGATGATGAGTTCAAGACTGTATCAAAGAAGGATATCATGGGCAAGTGGAGTGTATTCTTCTTCTATCCTGCAGATTTTACATTTGTATGCCCTACAGAGCTTGAGGATCTTCAGAATAACTATGCCCAGTTCAAGGAGTCAGGCTGCGAGGTTTATTCAGTATCTACGGACACACATTTCGTTCATAAGGCATGGCATGATCATTCAGAGAGGATCGGAAAGATTACTTATCCTATGCTCGCAGATCCTACACATGCGCTTTCAAATGACTTTGAGGTTCTTATCGAAGCTGACGGTATCGCAGAGCGTGGTACCTTTATCGTAAATCCTGAAGGCAAGATCGTTGCTTACGAGGTAAATGCAGGAAACGTAGGACGTAATGCAGACGAGCTTCTCCGCAAGCTTCAGGCTCTTCAGTTCGTTGCAGAGCACGGCGATGAGGTTTGCCCTGCTAAATGGCAGCCCGGCGCAGATACACTTAAGCCCGGACTTGATCTTGTAGGAGCTCTTTAATGAGCGGCGCTGCAAGCGACAATATGTATGATGTGATAATTATCGGCGGGGGTCCTGCGGGGCTTACCGCCTCTATTTATCTTGCGAGAGCCTGCTATCGCGTACTTGTTGTCGAAAAGGAAAAATGG
>CACZTF010000285.1 GCA_902784025.1 uncultured Lachnospiraceae bacterium | reverse complement strand
TTCAGATAAGTGAAAACTCCATCATGAGCCTGGGGCATGGGCGGGCGGGACATCTGCCGGATTACAGTTTTATACGTTATGCGTACCTGCCGGCATGGGGCAATTATTCAGAGATAATTAAGGATAATCCCCGGGATTATTTTAATGCCTTTACCCAGATGATCTACGCTCTCAAGTATCTGAGGGGTATTCATGAGAGTTTTGAGAAGGATCGTTACGATACCGAGGCGGTTGCAGGATTAAAAGATGAGATCATGGGCATTTTTGAAAAAAGACAGCTGGAGTCCTGCGATGACTGGAAGACCTTCGGAGAAAAACTTTCGGGAAGAGATATAGAGCCGTTTGACCTGGATAAATACCAGAATGAGTATATGGAAGCGGAGGAATCCGCAAAGGATGACACCTTTCTGGGGCGCTTTATAATGGCGGCCCTCAGGCAGAAGAGCATGGTTACGAATAAGATTTTCAAGTCTGGTAACAGGCTTGCAGGCGTCTCCGTGGACGTTGGCGAAAAGGGCTTTAAGGGCATCAGGGATTACAAAAAACTGATAAAAGACCAGGGAGATCCCGGTTAATAAAGAGGAGGTGAGGAAAAATGAACTTAGCGGAAAGAGTCAGAACCTTGATAATATGCGCACTTATGGTATTTGCCGGTATAATCATGATCGCCATGCCTGATCCGGGTTACCTTATAGCTATTCTGATACTAAGTGCTACCCTTATCGTCTTCTCCATACGATCCCTTATCTTTTACTTTTCCATGGCAAGGCACATGGTGGGCGGCCGGGCGCTGTTGTATATCGCGATCATTATGCTGGATATAGGAGTCTTTACTTTGTCTCTGGCAAATGTATCAAAGATCATCATAATCCTCTATCTTTTCGGAAGCCACGCGCTATCCGGCGGTATCGATATCATGAGGGCTCTTGAGGCAAAGAAGTTCGGCGCTCCTCACTGGCGGTTCAGGCTTACCTACGGCATCATAAATATAGCTGTGGGTGTGATATGTGTGATCCTTATAAATCATTTTGAGTTTTCAGTGGTCATTTATGCACTGGGACTTATGTTTTCCGCTGTCAGCCGAGCTATCAGCGTATTCCGTAAAACGACTGTGGCCTACATACAGTAAAACAGGAAATAACAGGTGGTCTGAGTACTTCTGCAGTTTCAGCCCGGCTTTTTCTAAGTGAACATGTTCAAAACAGTTCACCCGGTATGTCTAAATTACATATCATTTGATATGAGTAAGATATTACAGATAAATGCCTGATTTTTATCTGATGCGATCACATATGAGAAAGGATTAGGTATGTACAAGATACTTTCAAAAAAGAAACTAAATGTAAATGTAATACAAATGGAGATAGATGCTCCTTTAGTAGCTGCCAAGGCCAAGCCTGGGCAGTTTATTATTTTAAGGGTGACAGAGGACGGAGAGAGGATCCCCCTTACCGTTGCCGGTAAGGATGCGGAAAAAGGTACTGTAAAGATCATTTTCAAGGTGGCAGGAAGCACCACGGAGCTTCTTCAGCACAAGGAAGCCGGGGAGTATCTCTGTGATTTTGCCGGTCCTTTAGGTGTCCCAACAAAGACAGAGGGACTTAAAAAGGTATGCATCATAGGCGGTGGCGTAGGATGCGCCATAGCTTTGCCTATCGCAGAGGAACTTAAGGAGTCCGGCGCAAAGGTTACCGGTATCACAGGCTTTAAAAACAAAGAACACGTCATACTGGAAGAGGATTTCACTGCCTGCTCGGAAAAAGTTTATGTCATGACTGATGACGGCAGCTACGGTGGGCACGGGAATGTTACAGCTCCCCTGAAGGAGATGCTTGAAAAAGGGGAGAGCTTTGACAAGATCATCACCATCGGGCCTCTCATTATGATGAAATATGTAGTTGAGACGGCAAGGCCTTATGATATACCGGTGACAGTTTCCATGAATCCCATAATGATAGACGGCACGGGAATGTGCGGCGGATGCAGGCTGACCCTGAACAGGAACGGGAAAAAGGAGATA
>CACZTF010000284.1 GCA_902784025.1 uncultured Lachnospiraceae bacterium | reverse complement strand
TTTTTCAGGTTCTTTTTTGGGAGATCATGGACAAAATGAACCGGCTGATATAATATAAAGAACACAGAATTCCGTTGACAAAGGGTCATGCCGGAATGACTGCTGAACAGGAAGTGAAATAGAAAATAATCCGAAGGAGACCAGCTATGAATATTTGTGTGTATGGTGCAGCAAGCTCGGTTATTGATCATTATTACATTGACATCGTCGAAAAGCTCTGTACGGAACTGGGGAGCCATGGACATAATCTTATCTTTGGCGCAGGAGACTGCGGCCTTATGGGAGCAGCTGCAAGAGGTTTCAAGGCAGGCGGCGGCAGGGTAACCGGCATCGTACCTTCTTTTTTTAGAACGGAAAGAGTAGAGGCTCTTTATGAACAGAGTGACCAGATACTGTTTACCCAGAATATGGGCACCCGAAAAGATGTAATGGAAGAGAACTCAGACGCCTTTATCATCACCCCGGGCGGCATCGGAACCTTTGATGAGTTCTTTCAGATACTTACATTGAAGCAGCTGAAGCAGCATAACAAGCCGATTGCGCTGTTTAATATCAATGGTTATTATTATTCAATTCAGGCTCTGGTGCACAATGGTGTAGAGGAAAAATTCATCAAGGATCACACGCTTGACATGTACAGATGCTTTGATGAAAAACAGATACCAGAGCTGATCGAATATGTGGAGACTCCGCCGGAAGAGAACATGCTTCGTGTCGAAGACATGAAATTCGGCGGGTTCGAACAACAGAATCGCTGACACCGGAAGAGGCAGAAAGCATTCGCTACAAACTATAAAACAAGGGGGCATACCATTTATGGTATGCCCCCTGTCTACAGGATGAAGAACGTATAAATGAATTCTTATAGCATTACTTCTGCGTTGTGTCTTCAAATGTCAACGGGTCTTCTTCCGGGATCGCGGTGAAATTGCCATGAGATACAACGTGTACTTCATAAGGCCATTTGCCGCCGCTTCTCCACTGTGCGGTTGTGATCGGGAATACTGCTACGTGATCTTCCGGACTGAATTTTACATCTCCGAAAATACCAGTATACTCCACTGCACCGATTGCATCACGAACCGTTTCTGGCTCTAAGTCTTTGCATCCCTGAAGCGCGAGCTGAAGGATCTCAAATGCTGCGATATCATATCCAAGCTCTGTACCCGGGTTCTGGGTTCCGAATTCATCTTCAAATTTTTCAGCAATCTCCTGTGAGCTCATGCCAAGAAGCGGAGAGTTGAATCCATAAGAAGCATCCCAGTTATGCTCAACGATGATGTTCTCACCGCGGCCTTCGCCAAGAGATTCTACGTCGGTTCCAAAGCAAAGTGCTTTACCTACGATCAGGACTTTCGGTTTGTAGCCCAGCTCATAGAACTGTCCCCATGCAGTCTGGAACTGCGGAAGAGCCATGTTACCATAAACGATGTCACAGTCTGCTGCCTGAATCTGCTTAACTACAGAGGTATAGTCTGTCGTATCTTCCGGATATCTGCCCGGATCAAATACTTCATAGCCTCTCTTTGTAAGCTCTTCCCCAACCATCTGGGACATCAGGACGCCGTCAACTGCGCTGTCGAACATAAATCCGACTTTCTTATTTGTGCCTTCGATCTTGTCAAGAGTCAGCATATCGCCGTTGATATAGTCAGCAATCTTGAACATCATACCCCAGCTCCACTCATGCTCTGCACTGGATGCCCAGCTGTCTGCAGGGCTGTTCGGACAAAGACAAGGCATCTGGAATCTTTCTGCGACACCAGCGACTGGGATCGTGGTATCCGGAGTCCATGCGCCGACCAAAAGATCGATTTCACCATCTGTTACCATCTTTGTTGCTGCTTCTGCAGCCTTTGTCGGATCGGATTCGGTATCCATTGTTATGATGCGGACCGGAAGTTTCTTTCCATATGCTTCAATATAGATACCGCCATCTTCGTTAATCTTGTCTAAACAAAGCTTGCTCGTCCAGTCAAATGCCTGAGTAAATACAGCATAAGGCCCGGTAAACGGAGCAACCCATCCGATAACGATTTCTGACTTTTCACCTGCCGGAGCTGCGCCGGAACCTGCCGGTTTTGAAGAGCCGCCGCCGCAGGCTACAAGGATCGCGCCCATCAGGACTGCCAGAATGATCGCTGCTAATGCTTTAAATCTTTTCTTCATATTTACTTCCTCCTCATAATCTTTTATGACTAATGATTCGATTCCTTTCAGTGTCTTTAGGCTAATATATTTTTGCAAGCAAAAAAATATCTCGCCGAACAGAATTACAATAATTAAAAAAGCGTTTTTTGTCTGAGCGGACAAAAACGCTTTTCGAGTCAAATGGTGAATCTCTTCGACAATTAAAGGGTGTTCATACAAATAATGGAAGCAAGGAGATATTCCCGGTCATAAGGATTTTCAAAATCGATCCCGAACAGCTGCTCCATTTTCTTCAATCGGTACACAAGGGTATTCTTATGAATATACAGGTCATCTGCCGTTTTGACCCGGTCTCTTTCATTATGAAGATAGACTGTCATCATATGGTAATAGTCTGTATTTTTTCTTTCATCATATTCCCTGAGCCGGCTGATTGCTGGATGGACTGCGGATTTCCGGTATGCGGGACTCCCGTCAAAACCAAGCAGTTCGTACATCGCACACTTGTAAAACTGTTTTACAGATGCCCTTAGTGCCGCGCTTGCCTGCTGATATTGAATATCAAGGTTTTCCGCTCCTTCCAGCGTATAACTGCTGCCATAACGAAATTCCATCCGCTCCATAAAATCAAAAAACCGACTCTGTTCTCCTTGTCCCGTTTCCGGAGGATAACTGACCGGAAGTGCGCAGAGGATCTCGTGTTCCTTGTTTCTGTCATCATTTACACAGAACAAGGCCCCCGGAAATTCCTTCCGTAAAAGGTCAACGTCATATCCATAAGAGACAATCAGTGAATTTGGATGTTTTAAGACAGCAACAATACATCTCTGTGCTTTTGTCCAGCCCATCAGATCATAGAATTTCTGGATCGCAACTTCCTTTTTATTCCCTCCGATAAGATCAAGAAAAACGCTTCGGACAATAGAACTTCTGTCACCTTCGATCAGCGTATTCGAAACAAGACAAAGAGCCTGCTTTAAGGGCGGCACCAACTGTTTTTGGTATTCTTCAAACGGTTCCTCACTGATAATTGTCATCTGCCCGGTCAATTTCCCACTCAGATTGACCTGGCTGACCATAAGTGAATAGGGGTATTTTTCAACATTCTCCTCATAGAAGACCCCGCATTCCCAGATCTTATTATGGTTCAACATAAAATAGCTGTCTTTCATCTTCGAAAAACGTTCGATGGAAAGCGTTCCGGTATCGAGAAAGTCATCCCAGTTCCGATTAATACTTCCATGAGGGTATTGTTTGGAAAGTGCAGTGATCTGAAGGCTCATTGTTGTAAAGAACATTGGTCCGAAGATATCTGCACAGGCATCGATGATCGCCTGTTCCGGATTCGGACTGTTATAGGTCGAAAGAAGCTTCTGCTCCCAGGAATTATAGAACGCTATGCATTCGATCACATCGTTAAAGACGTCTTCCAGTTCGCTGGTTGAAAGGCTGATGACATCTTTTCTGTGAACCAGCAGAACCTCCCGGCTCTCACTGCCATAAAAGAAGTCATTATTATGTCCGATATACAGATAATCCGGGTCCGGCATCTTATCATAAGAAAACAGTTTAACGCCGACGATGGTTGACTCCTCAGATTTGATGACGGAAACCGGTTCATATTTTTTCAGATAATGTTCAAAAATGAACATGGAAAATTTCATATTATAAATCCTTTTTGTACAGCTGGACAAAGATTCTCTGATACTTTTTTATACTGCTTCATCAGCTTTTTTGTCAAGCAACCGGCTCTTTTCGGCTGCCTGTCTTTGTCTGAATGTCCAAAATAATGTCAGATAATACATTCAAAATTTGTTTTACTCAGCCATATTATCGAATTGTTCTTTTTTTTATAATGATGCTGTAATTGATATTGTCAGGATTTCCGGTCTTTTGTTTATAAAAAAGAAATCGGAGAGAATAAAAAATTTAGAACTCACGAGGAGGTAAGTAATATGTCTGAAGAGAAAAAATTTGATGCTAGTTCATCATGGTTTTCCAAAGGAGTCCGCGGCGCTACGGAAGATTCTCCTGCTGCAGAACAGTTTGCGAAGAGGATCCAGCTGGTAGAAGACGCGGTCCAGCTCAAAGAGCCTGAGAGAGTCCCGATCTGTGCCATGTTTGGTGCATGTATTGTAAATATGACCGGTTCTTCTTTTAAAGATTATATGTATGATTATGATAAGGCAACGGAAGCAATCCTCAAGTTTTATACTACATATCAGCCGGATGCAACAACTCACATCGCCTATGCCAGCGGAAAGGCAAACGAGCTTGCGAAGAGCACAATGATCGACTGGCCGGGACGTCCGGGAACCAGTGTCCCGAACTGGTCCACGTATCAGGTCATTGAAAACGAATACATGGATGCAGAAGAGTATCCGGAACTTTTAAAAGACTTTACAGGGTTTATGCTTCGGAAGTATATTCCCCGTGCGTTCCCTGCATTAAAAGGACTTGAGAATATCCGTTTTGTTCCGTCTATCGTGTTAAATACGACCCCGATGGGTGCCCTTTATGCAAAAGAAGCACAGGAAGCCTTCCAGCTTCTTGCAAAGATCGGCGAAGAGGATGCAAAAGCTGCGGAAGCGACCGCAATCCAGGCAAACAAGCTTGTAGAATTAGGCTTCCCGCCAATGCTGACAGGTGCAGGTGAGGCTCCGTTCGATATCATCGGCGACTACTATAGAGGAACACTTGCAACTCTGACCGACCAGCTCGAGTATTCTGAGGAACTTGAGGAAGCCTGCGATATGATGGCAGATATCCAGATCGAGTCCTGGCAGTACTTCAAGTATGCTCCGCTTCCGGTTAAGCGCTGCTTCTTCCCGCTTCACAAAGGAATGGACGGCTTTATGAGTCCGCAGCAGTATGAAAAGCTGTACTGGAAGCCGCTGAAGAAATGTATGATGGCTCTGATCGACATGGGCGTTACACCGTTCATCTATACAGAGGGCAAATACAATACCCGTATTGAGCAGCTCGCTGATATCCCGAAAGGAAAGGTCATTTACCACTTCGAGCAGGCTGATATGGCAAGAGCAAAACGGATCCTTGGCGATACCGCATGCATTTCCGGAAACCTTTCCATCTACTTGTTAGAGCATGGAACAAAACAGCAGGTCATCGATGAGACCAAGAAACTCTTAGACACCTGCGCACCTGGTGGCGGATATATCTTTGACTTCGATGCCTGCCTTGATAACTGCAAGCCGGAGAACTTAGAAGCTGCATTTGATACCGTATATAACTACGGCAGAAAATAAAGATCCTCGATGATTCAAGATAATAAAGGATAAAAAGACTCCCGGGTAATCTTTTGACCCGGGAGTTTTTTATGTCTGCGATTGTCCGGATATCTCCTTTGCTTGTATTCTTCTTTCCTATGTTAAATTCTTGGGTAAGGCAACGGATAGCCTGTCAATATAGGAGGAAATAATTTTGGAACCAAATAATGGTTCCAAATTGGTTCCAACGCAATAAAAGATGATATCCCCGCTTTCTCCTTTTTTGTACTTTTAATTAATAAAATTATTGCGTTGGTGTCCAAAAAAACTTATAATATCAACGTTTTATAAATGGAGACGTATCGAAGTGGTCATAACGAGCCGCACTCGAAATGCGGTTGTCGGGTAACCGGCACGTGGGTTCGAATCCCACCGTCTCCGT
>CACZTF010000283.1 GCA_902784025.1 uncultured Lachnospiraceae bacterium | reverse complement strand
GTTTTTGTAATACTTGTAACCGCCTTTTACCTTTACCCAGCCGTTCTTCTTTGCCTCCACGGCTTTAGTATCCTTAGTGGCTCCCGTGCCTGCAAACTCTTTTGCATTATCATCATTTTGAGTTTCTGATCCTGTTGTACTCTCTTTGACAGGATCTTCCGAATTTTCAGTTTCTGTGCCATTTTCAATAGCGGTACTGTTTTGTTCCGGACTTTCCGAAGGTGTATATAACTCGTTATCCTCTTTTACGGAATCACTTTGATAAGTGTCTGCAGAAGCATCTGAATAAGACCCCTGATTTTCATTTATCTGATCAGAGATTTCTGTATTTACGGTAACCTCTGTATTTTCATTTACCAATCCAACTGCTGCATCCTCCTGCGCATAGACATTTTGTACCGCTATCCCTGAAAACAGACTCCCTGCTCCCATGATACCGGTAATGCTCCATGCGGCTATCTTTAACTTTGCATTCTTTAACATATCACTTTCTCCTCATACTTAAGTTTGAAAACATAACAAATTTCCTAAAGTCAACTTTTAAATAATAATCAAAAACTGATTTTCATGATTTTTCATGTTTTACGAAATTTTCTTTTCTTTAATACCATAATAAAAAAACGGAAACGTACATACATCTGGCACCAATCACCTCCATATAAAGAGGATTACTGTTAACCTTACAATGTATATATTATCCGTTTTTTTTTGTGTGTCAATATATTTTTGTGGCATATATTTAGTTCAGGGAATAGTCACCTGCTTAGGTAATCGTTTCATTTCCACTTCCTCCTCAAAAATAACATGATATCAAAAAAAAACAGATATTATTATCTTCTCCATAATATTATCTGTTTTTTTCTGTCAATAATATTAAATATAAAAAATCACTTCAACTCTTGACGTCTGAAATCTTTCAAATAATTCTTTTCAAGACCGATTTCACCTGAAAAAAACTTTTTTTCCGAAGCAGAAAGATTGCCGGTCTCCGCCTTTAGTTCAAGCAATTTTAGTGTGCATATCAAATCTGCAACTTGAAACAATCTGTATTGGGAAGGTATTACTTTTTTCATTTCTACAGAAGGCAAAAGCACATTAAAAACAGACGACAAAATTTTTGACAATTCAATTTGGCCGTTATCATAATAAACTTTTACAACATCGAATGACAAAAGCATGTCATAATTGTTTTTTAACCACATTCCTATTATCTTTGAAATCCTTCCGGTTGCATCTGTAATATCTGATAAATGTCGCTTTTCTATATAAAAACTTTTATAGTTTACTTTGGTCTTTCGAATAAAACCCATCAGCCTGCTGATTATTTTTTTCCTGACCAATATATCCTCAAAGGTGTATTCCTGCTCACGTCTTATAATCGGACCTGAATGCACACAATGGTTGGGATATCCTATATTTGATAACTCCATTTCTAACAAATTCAGATGTTTACTGATATCCGAATCCTGATCATGAAAAACCATTGACACAATATAATAAGGGGAATGAGGCGAATACTCTCCAAAATCACCTGATTCGTCTACAAATATACTTAACTCTCTCATTCGCATCTCCGAAAAAAAATGGTGCAGGACACCTGCACCTAAATGATGGACCCGGGTTATAAAACCAGCCCCAGCAGTATAAAACTGCCTTTACACAACAATACTAACATATAAACGATTCTTATTCAACCATATTTTTTCGGACCATATAAACTATATACCCATCTTATCATTAACAATGTAAGGATGCAGAAAATCTTTTCGCATGTCTCCTGCAAGGTGGCATAAAATATAAAATAATCTTTTGCTTTTTTATTGCGTTTTGTTGTGACGCAGTCAGCGTTACCTTTAACTCCGTAAGCCAGCCTCTGCCATCGGCTTTATATTTCTTACCGTTTATTATGATTGTCTGATTCACTTTCAACCAACCATTGCTTCCGAAATAACTCCAGTGCTCTGTTTTTTCTCCTTCAGCTTTGCCCATTTTATGCCAGCCGGTGTAAGCTTTTCCGTTCTTGTAATACTTATAACCGCCGCTTTCTTTCACCCAGCCGTACTTTACAGCTTCAACTGCATTTACAGCACCGACACCGCTGCTTTTTTTGTCTTCTGCAGTTTTTTCCGTCTGGATATCCCTATTGTTTTCTACATTCTCTATATCTGAAGACGTTGCATTCTCATTTTGTGCAGAGGACTCGTCCGTCTTTTCCTCTGTATTTACAGTTTTTTCTTCTGCTTCATCATTAATATCTTCTGATTCAACCCGGATGCGTCAGACTCTGCATTAACCATATCCATTTCCGCTTCAGAGCCAGTCAGAGACTCTGCTGCATCTACACTTTCCTCCTGACTGACAGCCTGAACCGTGGCTTCCTCTGCCGCAAAAACATTTACAGCTCCCAAGGCGCCTGCTGCCGATCCCGCACCCATCAGTGCCGCCAGTGCGATTCCTGCTGCTTTTACATTCATCCTGCCTATTCCTTTAAAACCTTTCTTTTGCTTCAGTAATCGTTTCATTTCCACTTCCTCCTTGAAAAAAACATGTAACACCATATGTTCCGGAATCAAAACCTGTCCTACGCATATTTTATCACACGTTTCTCTTTTTTCAATATATAATTTATACTATTTCCATATCACACAAACAATTATCCCTTATTACATCAATTACATTTTCCCCGTCAAAAATAAGTTCGCAAAAATAAAACTTATTGCTTATCTTTTTGTTCACGTAGTTTTTTCCTGCCTCTTCCATTCTTTCAATTTCCGCTTTGGTGATAGCTGCTCTCTATTCATCAGATACTCTCTTTGAGTTTAGAATCTGATCAATAATCTTTCTGAAATGTTACGTTGAGATTTTTTTATCTTATCACAAAAACTTTAGTTAATATTACTGTACTGTATATGTTGCAGACAGACTTCTTCCTCCATAGGTGACTGTTGCAGTATATTTTAATCCTTCTGAATAATTCTTTTTCAAGTTAATTTCAGCATTTGCTCCACTCCAATACCCACTATATACAGGATTTGCAGTGTAAGTATCACCATTTATTTTTAGAGTTACTTTTACATCGCCTTTATAATCATTATCTGCATCAATATCTATATAAGCAGTTCTGGAGTGATTATATATGGAGCAATAAAATCCCCATCCATTTATATAGAATTTAGGACTTACAACATCTTGTGTCTTGTAAAATTCAACTGTTCTTTTGCCTCTTGAATCATTAAGTACGTGGTCATATACATCAGGATATTCATTTAAATAACCAGTAAAACGTTGGCCGTTTTTATATGCAGTTCCCTGTGGCATTTCACCATAACTTAATCCTGTATACATACCTGTTCCATCACCGGTTTTTATGCCTGTAAACAATTTCCCATTTTCGTAGTGTGCATTCAACCATCCGCTACTGTTAAATGTGTAGGATACACCATCTATAACATGATTTCCTGTCCGCATCCACCCATCACTTCCGAAATAAGACGTATGTTTTGCAGAGTTACCATCCGGATTCTTGGTTCCTTTACCCATTTCCTGCCAGCCGGTCCTCATCCAGCCGTTATCTCCGAAATAGCTCCAGTGCTTTGCTGAGTTTCCGTCGGGCTCTGACGTGCCTTTACCGAACTGTACCCAACCGGTTCGCAGCCAGCCATTGCTTCCGAAATAACTCCAGTGCTTTGCCACGTTCCCGTCAGGTTCCGATGTTCCTTTACCAAACTGTACCCAGCCGGTCCTGAGCCAACCGTTACTTC
>CACZTF010000282.1 GCA_902784025.1 uncultured Lachnospiraceae bacterium | reverse complement strand
TTCCAGGCTGCAAGCGACAAGGCGCGCGGTATCGACAGAACAGAAACACTTGCTACAAAAGAATGTCCTTACTGCAAATCTGAGATTGCTCTTGAGGCAACACGTTGCCCGAACTGTACATCAGATCTTGGTGTATTCAAGGAAGAGAAGTCTGAATGATCGATATAACAGGAGTTTTATCATCTAACAGTGATGAGACTCCTGTTTTTTTGTGTTTATAAATCTATGGTCTTTTGAAAGGACAATATTGTGAGAAAGACTTTTCAAAATAAAAAGACCATTTCAGGCTATGCTTTTTTCCGTTCAGCGTCCGTGGCGGTAAAACTGTAATATTCCCGTGACACATCAGAGAAAATGTATTATACTGTACGTAATAAGGTATATAGGAATCCATAGGATATGAAGTAACAGGCTTTATTACTATTATTTAGCTATGACACACTGATGTTAAGGAGGCGATCATATGCTTTTCAGCAATTTAAGAAGGTTAAGAAGGTTTAAGAAAGAACTCTCGGTACTGATAGGCGCTCCATTGGTGATAACAGGAATATGCGGTGCTTTGGGACTGGCTGCTCTTATATATTTAAAGAAAAAGGCAGATGCGCAGGCACGTATGGACGACATGCAGGGGGCCGGAATAAGACGCAGCGGATATAAACGGGGTGCGTCTTATTATGATGATGAGGTCTTTACAGTAGATGATTGTATTGTTTCCGATACTGAAGACAAAGAAACAAAGAACAGATCCAGGAAAACTGCAAAAAAAACCGGTACTGCAAAAAAAAGAAGGCCGGAAGAAGGAAAAAAACGGTCCGGCGGCTCTGCCGGCACCGGGCAGATATGGATCGCAAGCTCTGTTTCAAAGGTGTTCCACAGCCCGGATTGCAGCAGTGCAAAACGTATATCAGCGACTAACCGCATAGAATTAAAAGGAAGCGCTGCTTCATTGCTGAAAAAAGGATATAAAGCCTGCAGGGCATGTACCGGGAAATGATTCACAAAAAAATCACATTTGACTGAATCCAAAACATCTATTTGCCTGTAAATCCTCATTTATGTATATATAGAGTTGTTTGGGTGTCTGACCACAATATATAGTGCTATTAATATGTACACACACAGAATTTAACGGTTTTGTGTGTGTTTTTTTATGTTTTAGTGAGGGTTGATATTTTATTGAAAAATGGTAAAATTCAAATCAAGTGGAGGAAAATACCATTATATGGAATAAAATTCCATAAAATGGTGAATTTTCACCTGTTTGGGGTGTCTTTTTATGTTTATTGGAGAATTTAAACACAGTATGGATGGCAAAGGCCGTTTGATACTGCCCGCTAAGCTCCGTGATGGGCTTGGAGAGCGGGTTGTTATTTCCCGTGGACTGGACACATGCCTTTATGTCTATACAACTGAAGAATGGAATGTGTTTGCGGGGAAGCTTGACACCCTTCCGCTTTTGGATCCGAGATCAAGAAAAATCCATCAGTATTTTATGTCCGGAGCTGTGGATTGCGACGTTGACAAGCAGGGCAGGATCGTAGTGCCGCCTAATCTGAGAGAAGTCTTAGGGGACGGGAAGGATCTTACTCTGGTAGGCGAAGGACGCCGCATTGAGATATGGAACTCTGTTGCCTGGAATGATCATATATCCGAAATAACGGATGATCTTTCATCCATGACTTTGGAGCTTTCAGAAATGGATCCCAGATTATTATGATCACCGGTCGGAATACCGGCCGGTCAAAGGACATTCATAGGTTGTTTTGGGGCTGTGTCAGACAGATATTCGGCCCCATTTGTTCAGAACGTTATGCAATGACCGGAGGATACCGGTTTCGTGCAGGAAGATAGAGAATATGGATTTTAAACATATTTCCGTATTGTTAAATGAAACTATAGACAATCTGGCGATAAAGCCGGACGGAATTTATGCAGACGGTACGCTAGGCGGTGGAGGTCACAGTCTTGAGATAGTCAAAAGACTTGATAAAGGGCGTCTTATTTGTCTTGACAGGGACGGTGAAGCATTAGAGGCGGCAAAAAAAAGGCTGGACAGCTATAAAGACAGGATAACTTTTATCAGGAGCAATTATGACAGGTTCCGGGAAGTTATGGATGAACTCGGGATAACGGCTGTAGACGGGATAGTACTTGATCTGGGTGTATCTTCTTACCAGCTTGACAATCCTGAGAGAGGTTTTTCATATAACAATGATGCACCACTTGATATGAGGATGGACAAGCGCAGTGAAAAAACAGCTGCAGATATCGTAAACGGAGCTTCTGAGACGGAGCTCGCTAAGATACTAAAGGTATACGGAGAGGAGCGGTTTGCATCACGTATAGCGGGTCTCATCGTCCGTGAGAGACAAAAGGGCGATATAGAGACGACCTTTGAGTTGAACAATATCATAAAATCTGCGATACCGGGTAAGTTCAGGCGTGAAGGCGGCCATCCCTCGAAAAGGACATTCCAGGCGATACGTATTGCCGTAAATGGTGAACTGGACAGCCTCGAAAAAGCTCTCGGAGTCATGATAGACGGATTGAGTGACAGGGGAAGGCTTTGCGTCATAACTTTCCATTCCCTGGAGGACAGGATAGTAAAGAATATATTCAGAGAGGCTGCTGATCCGTGTACTTGTCCTCCGGATTTTCCTGTCTGCGTTTGCGGAAAGAAACCACTGGGTAAGGTGATCACAAACAAACCTGTTTTACCCGGTGAAGAGGAAATGGAAAACAACAGCAGATCAAAAAGTGCGAAACTCAGGGTTTTTGAGCGCATAAGAAATCAGAAGCAATAGTTTAATGAAATATATAAGGAGGAGCTGATATGCGGGCACAAGATTATTATCAGGACGGAAGTGCCGCTCGCAGCATCTATACGGCTACACCTGTACCTGAAGAGTTTTTCGAAGAAGAAAAGAAAACAACGAAAGAACGACAGCAGGTATTAAAAAGAGCCGAAAGAAGGGTGCTCGCAAGATCAAAAGCAAGAGCAGCTAAGAAAAAGAAGCTTTTGCGAATATGGATATGCATTGGCGTTGCTGCTGTAGTTGGTATCAGCATCCTTCATCTTGCGTCCCGTGGAGAAGTTGCAAAAAGAACTAATGAGATAAACAGACTCCGTCAGGAATTGACGGAGATCACTGAAAAAAATGATGCTTTTGAAGCAGAGATCAATAACAGTATAGATTATGATGCCATTCGGGATACGGCTTTAAATGATTACGGTATGATCTACCCCGCCGACGGTCAGATAATAACTTATGATAACGGCGAGGAAGGCTATATAAAGCAATATAAGGATCTTTGACAAAGATCATAGCGATAGAAGCAGCGGGGAATATATATGTCAAAAGACAGTAAAGGTGTGAAAAAGATCAAACTTCAAAGAAAGCGTATGTCGAGGAGATCGCGTGCGCTCTTTTTGGCGTTTGTAGCAGGTGCTTCTGTATTGGTGGGCAGTGTGGTGGTAACTGTGGCTGCCCATGGTGAGGAATATTCCAGGATAGTATTGAGCCAGCAATCTTCTTCAAATGACACATCTTCAGCCAAAAGGGGCAAGATAACCGACAGGAACGGAGCAGTCCTGGCATACAGTAATAAGATCTATACACTTATCCTTGATCCGTGGGTGGTGGAACACAGCAGCGAAGAAGAAAAAGAAGCAACTGTAAAAGCACTTAAAGATTACTTTGATCTGGAAAGCGCGGAGGTATTGGAAAAGATAAACTCAAAGCCGGACAGCCGTTACGAAAGGATGCTCAAAGAAATACCGGCAGAAAAGCATGATGCTTTTATTAAAGAACTGGAAGAGCGTCAGAAAGACAGTGAAAAAACTGACTTTAAAGGCATATGGTTCGAGGAGGGATATTTAAGAAGTTATCCTTTTAATACTCTTGCTGCTGACGTTATAGGTTTTGCTACTGAAGCAAACGGGGGAGAGACCGGTTTGGAAAAGCAGTATGATGACGTGCTTACCGGTGTAAACGGACTGAATCTTTCCTATGTAGGTGAAGGCGCAGAGTCCGAGAAAGAATCCAAAGAAGCATCTGACGGATACAATGTTGTAAGTACTATAGATTCCGGTGTGCAAAGTATCCTTGAGAAAAAACTTTTGGAATATAACAATGAAAAACGCTCTGCAAATACTGCAGCCATAGTGTATGACCCGAATAACGGAGAGATACTGGGGATGGCCAGCTGGCCGTTTTTCGACCTTAATGACCCACGTAATACAGAAGCAACAAAAAATTTAAGTGCTGACGAGGCTAAGGACAAAACGGACTCGGAAAAGCTGTATCAGCTATGGAATAATTTTTGTGTATCCAGGTCTTACGAACCCGGCTCCACCTTCAAGTCGATAACTGTTGCGTCTGCCCTTGAAGAGGGAAAGACCCACGATGGCGATGAGTATTACTGTAAAGGGTATAAAGAAGTCGAAAACTACGCAATGAAATGCTGGATGAATTCCGAAGGAGGCCACGGCACTCTGGATCTTGAAGAAGCTCTCGGAGATTCCTGTAACGTTGCGCTTATGGATATAGGATTTGAACTTGGTGCAGAGCGTATGGTGGAGAACCAGTACGCATTTGGTTTCGGGACCAGAACAGGAGTAGATCTTCCCGATGAAAGCCGCGGGGTCTTAAAGGAGCCTCAGGATATGGCGGAATCGGATATAGCTTCCAATTCTTTCGGCCAGAACCTCGAGGTAAATATGGTACAGATGGTAGCTGCCTACGGTGCTCTTTTAAATGGCGGGAATTACTACCAGCCTCACATAGTAAAGGCTATTACGGACAGTGAAGATAAGACTGTTAAAGTAGTAGAGCCCACAGTTGTAAGACGTCCTGTTACTAAGGAAACTTCAGAGCATATCAAACAGTATCTCAAAGCGGGTGTTGAGGAATATGCTGTGATGCATTCCAAAGTGGAAGGATACTCCATGGGAGGTAAAACTGCAACAGCAGAAAAGCATCCCAGGTCGGAAAAGAAATGGCTGGTGTCAGTTATGTCATTTGCTCCTGCCGAGGATCCTGCCTTTATATTATATGTTTTGATAGACGAACCTGAAGGTACTACGGGTGGAGACGGAGACGGCATGGATTCCCAGTATCTGACAAAAGAGATAATGACAGAGCTTTTGCCTTATATGGGTGTGAGTGCTGCAGAGTCATCTGAGTCATCCGGGATCACGGACGAAGAGGAAGTTCAGGATGATCAGTCCGGAGATCCTGAATATGAAGAGGAAGCATACGGTGATACTGAAACAGAGTATTCTGAAGATGAAAACTCCGGCGAAGAAGAAACTGCTGAATCAGGATCAGAAAGTGACAGTGAGCAGGAAGTTTCGGATGAGTCAGGTGAGACTGCAGAGGACGACGGGGAAAGCGGAACTGATCCGTCAGATGAAACATATCAGTCTGATGGAAATGAATCTTA
>CACZTF010000281.1 GCA_902784025.1 uncultured Lachnospiraceae bacterium | reverse complement strand
TATAAATACCGAATCCGATGAGCAGTATCCACCAGAAGTCTTTATTGAACACAAAAAACAGAACCACCAGCGCACCGAAGCCTATCTCGGTGATGACAGCCCACATAACGGCCTGATTTAGCTTGCCCGTCAGTCTGTGTTTTTTTTCTTTGAGTTGTTCCATATTACGTTCTTATTATTTATATACGGCAAAAAGGTACGGGTTTCATTATAACATAATGCATAAGTTCTTATACAGATCATTATATACATTTATCTTAATCCGGTACCATAGTTACTTTTCAACTGCCGCGGTAACTGAGCGCCCCCCTCCGGAAAAGCCCGCCGGCAGGATCTCCTGTTTACTAACGGAGCTGTCATCAGGAACTCTTTCGGACCCCCGTTCATTAACCGGTATAACTACAGATATAGATGCTGACCCTTCTGTTTTGTATGCCGGTGCGGCTTCTTTATCTTTGTCTGCTTTATCTGTTTCATACTTTGATGAAGTATTTTCCGTTACTTTATATTCACCGGATTCCTTAGGTTCTTCTTTAGTCTCACACGCATCCGCCTCAATATGTGCTGCAGCTTCTGCAGCTCTTTCATCCTCAGCCTGCCTTGCAGCTTCTTCCCTCTTAGCATGCATAAGGAAGTACCGGCTCATTTCCCTTTTGTCCTCATCTATAAGGGTGCCTTTTCCGAAAAATCCGGCCCGGGTCTCCATGTGGTGGCGGAACTCATGACGCAGGGTGTCCCGTATCTTCAGACGGAGGGCTTCCTCGTCCGCATAAGGCATTGTTTTCGTAAAAGAGCCGTAGTATATCACTATCTGCTTTCCCATGACCGGAGATGTAGAATAAGTCCCCATGATATACAGGTCATCTGCCAGCCTGTCCGGGTGCAGATTTATCTTTTCATCCACTACTACACCACCGTTTAGTTCCTCGAAGACATACTCCGGCAGAAGTTCCAGTTCCTCCTACACTATTTCATTGTACCTCTCGATAGTGATCATAGGCAGCTCTCTAAAAGTTTCTTTACATCATCTTCACTCATAGGCAAAGGATCATTTCTGAAAAACTCTCCTCTTCCTGCACAAGCCTTTTTTGCTAATCCCGGAATATCCTCCACTGTGATATCGTAATCCCCCAGACGCAGCTCATCCAGTCCGGCTGCCTCCTTAAGATCCTCAAGGCCCGCCAGGAACTCTGCCGGCTCAAGGGGCGCCCGGCCTATAGACATGGCCATCTCGCTGAATATCTCATCACAGCAGTTCCTGTCCAGGAAAAATTTAAAATACTCTGTGCAGCATATGGCCAGGACCGCACCGTGGGGTACGTCCCTGAAGCTTCCGGTCACCGCATTTGCCACGGCCTGAAGACCGGTGGTACTTCCCAGTTGTCTTGCAAGTCCGCTCATGGACGAGGCAAATGCCAGCTTTTCCCGGGCGTCCATGTCCGCCCCGTCCTCTATGGCCGCCACCAGAAACTGGGCGATATTACCCAGGGTTGCTATGTGCATCATCTGTGCCGGTGCCGTTCTTTTCTTTGAAATATAGCCCTCTAAGCTCTGTATCAGCGCTTCAAATGCGCCAAATGCGGTTACATCGTGGGGTACCGTGACGTGAAGCTCCGGATCTACTACTGCTACAAACGGATGATCCCCGGTAAATTCTCCTTTTATCCCAAGTTCTTCGTTTACGATATAGGCAGTCTTCAGGGACTCGTTGCCGCCTCCCGCAGTGGTGGGGATCTTTATGACAGGAAGTCCCTTGCCCTCTCTTTTTGCCGGCTTTTTCTCTCCTGCAAAGAAAAACGTCCAGAGATCATCTTCTTTTTCCTCTGCCAGACCGGCTATACAAGCGGCGGCATCCATCACAGATCCGCCTCCCAGACCCACAACAAAATCTGCGCCGCTCTCCCGTAGTTTTTCTATACCATCCTTAACCTGGGAAATATCCGGGTTCCGGGTGATGCAGTCATAAATCTCCACCTCTGTTTCCGCCGTTTCAAATGAATGCACAACATCCTTGATGACTCCTGCTGACTTAAGGGAATTACCCGCAGATGTCACCAAAAACGCCTTCGATCCCGGAAACAGAGACTTTATCTCCGGTTTTCTTATATCCTTTACGCACCCCGGACCAAATAACATTTTAACCGGAATATCCCAAAAAAAACCATTCGCTGCCAATTCAAGCACCTCGCTCTCTTAAATACTTCTTTATAGCAACAGCATCTTTTTTACCCATGTCATAGAGCTTTATCAACCCGTCCGTATTGCTGCTCTTCAGTGTTCCAAGACCTTCTATGCTCTCCGGTGCCACGATAAGC
>CACZTF010000280.1 GCA_902784025.1 uncultured Lachnospiraceae bacterium | reverse complement strand
ATATTCCTCTTTCACAAAGAAAACCACAATATCATCCGGATATCCCGGTGCCCTGGAAAGATCCAGTTCTTCAATCTCCCTGATTTCCATTACAGCTGCCGGTGCATCATAGCCCTTTTTGATCATCTGTACTCGCTCCTGATACGGAATCAGCTGACTCAGATTCTTAAAGGGTTCCATATCTCCCTGGAATGATCCGTAGCGGAACTTGAATGATGTGGTCTTGTTGATTGGCTCAAAAGCCACTTCGCCGTCATCGTAAACGCATGCGGCACACAGCAGCTCGAAGCTCATCCCCATCTCATAATCGATATATCCGAAAAGCAGCATGGCATTATCATCCTGTCGAATGCGAAAGCCCGACTTCTCAATGACAAGCCTTGTCTTCATATCGATATCCTTCACCAGCAGGAACTGATGAAACATATCCCTGAAATTGATCTCATCGTGATTTCTTGCCATAACCCATACCCTCCATCGCCGTAGCACCAAATAAAAAATCGGTATCTGCCTGTTGTTTGTTTATAAAGATACCACGGCAGATGAAGTGCGTGGTCGCCTGTCAGGAGACAATCACACCGCTGCCTCCCGCTTGTTCATCAGCACTACTTCTACAAGGTACTCATCCTGCTTATCTGCCGGAAGTGAATTATACTGGTACAGGAACAGATGCTCCATGATCTCACGGACACTCTTGGCACCGCAATTTCTGATCCCTTTCAGCTCCGTACCGGAGGAAATGGCATCCACCACCTCTCCCACGGTGTTAAACCCTGCCCTTTTCAGGCTGTTATAGGATCTGACGCTCAGGTCCAGCGTTTCTATGGATGATTCGCTCATCTCCTGTGTCATATGCATCCGGAACTTAAACCTTCCGCCCTTCTTCTCATGAAGATTCACTCCGTCCATCTGATTCATGATTCCCATCACTGTCTGACTCTGATTTTGGCTCATATCTTATCCCTCCGTAAACGTCTTTGATGACCTCTTTTACGGCATGGCAATGAATCTCAACGATATCATCACCACACTTCTTCTGGATCATCTTTGTAAGATATTTGAGGTTCGAGACCTGATCAGACACCGCCACGGCATAGATATGATTCTCCTTCGTTGTTCTGAATATCTGCCGGATATAGGCTGTACGGTTGCAGAGCACTCCGATTACATCCTCCATCCTTCCCGGTGCTGTCACGATAACTATAAACATCGTGACCTCATCCTCCCGATAGATGCATGTATTATATCCACGGATAATACCCTCGCGTTCCAGCTTCTGAACCCGCTTCTTTGCCGCCACTCTGGTCATATCAATAGCATCACCAAGCTCCTGATAGCTCATGCGAGCATTTCCCTTCAGCAGATCCAGTATTTTTTCGTCTGTCTTGTCCAAAAACCTCACTCCTTATCAGCGTTGACTCTGATTGTTTGTTATTATTCAAAGACCATATCAGCGTTTCAATAGTCATGGTATCGTTTCGTAACTTCCGGTATCGATTGTAAACTAATTATCCCGCTTATGCAAGAAAATTTGTAACTATTCAAGTCACGCTCCTTCCCTTATTGCATAGTTCCTCGATCCATTCTCTTCGCTGTATTACCGAAAGCCATTCTTTCGGAATCTCCTCATAGCCGTAATATAATCCGGCAAGTCCTCCGGCAATTGCTCCAACCGTATCTGTATCATCCCCCAGATTCACCGCCTTAAGCAGACATTCCTTATAGGAATCCGTCGTAATCAGACAAAAAACGACCGCCTCAATCGTATCTACCACATAACCGGTTGTCCGGATTTTTTCTGCCGGAGTATCCTTAAACTCATACAGACGAAAAATCCTTCCAAGATATGCAAGTTCAGTCAGATTCCGAATATCCTTCCCATACAGCTTCCGACCTTCATCTATTCCTGCCTGAAGCAACGCTCCAAGCTTCGGCTTCGTACTCTTCTCAAGCCCCTCAACTACGTTCTTCACCATAAAATAATAAAGTCCGCAGCAGATATTGCTTCTAATGTGGTTATGCGTCAGGCCTCCTATCGTATGAATCCCTTTTATTACTTCTTCATTTGAAAGCTTTGTTTTCTTCTGCTTATCATAGTAATACAGGCAGGCCGGCATAATGCGCATCAGGGAACCGTTTCCGTTTGAACGCTCGCCTGTACATCCACAGGTCTTTATATCCGGAACATTTCTGAAGTTGTAGATTGCCGTACTGCAGGTAAAGCCTTCATCAAACGCCTCTCCAAAGGGTGTGTATTCTCCCTCGAATTCCCATTTCACAAACTGCGTCATGATATCTTTCGGATCTGCCTCTCCCTTATCAATGATGCTCGACAGGGTAGCCAGCGTCATGCTGCTGTCATCAGTCCACGATCCCGCCGGTTTATTAAAAGTTCCGTAGCCCCTCATGCCGGTTATGGGATGTGTTGCGACTTCTTCCCTGGATTCGAATTGTACGGGACAGCCGAGAGCATCACCGACAACGACGCCCATGATGCCGTTTTTCCAGACTTTTTCATTTGTATT
>CACZTF010000279.1 GCA_902784025.1 uncultured Lachnospiraceae bacterium | reverse complement strand
CCCCGGTGGGATGCCCTGATCACGGCAAATTCTATGCCGTCTGCCATAGCCTTTTCCCAGTCAACGTTTTCACTCCACGCAGACACGTCCAAACCTATCATAGGTTTGTCGCCGTTCTCGTTAAAATAATACTTTCTTCCGTTTCTTACCAGAAAGCCGCTTGCCTTGGTGAACTTGAATTTCTGGGTGTCACTTTTTGTATATTTTGCGAGTTTTATCGTTCCCTGGGAAAGCTTGCCTCCGTCTATATCCACAGCAAAATTGCCTGAGACTGTTTTGATAGCATATGAATCGTTGCCGGCAGAAACTATCTTCCATTTCTGGGTAGAAGAACCGGTATATTTTTTCTGTACCAGAGAAGCTCCGGAAGCAGCTTTTCCTCCTGAAATATCCAGACTTGAGGCGTATATGCTCGCTCCTGTCTTTATGCTGTAAATGTTATCGCCCAGGTGTTTTATCTGGAAAAACTGTGCTGCGGTATTATTGTTTTCATATGACCAGATCTTTGTATCATCTTTTGCAACACCTCCCCATACATCTATTGAAAAACCGGTATTTTTTGCGGAAGATATCCTGTAGCATCCGTTAGGTATGAGTTGTGATAATGCGTTGTCTATATTAATATTGGCTATGATCGAGCTTGTATTTCCTTTCAAAAGCCATCCCTTGTTGTCAAAGACATATGACAGACCGCTTATGGTCTTGTTGCCTGTTACAAGCCAGCCGTTGGAACCAAAATAGGAATAGTGGGCCTTGGAATTTCCGTCAGGATTAGGCGTTCCTTTGCCAAGCTGCTGCCAAAAAGTTCTCAGCCAACCGTTATCACCGAAATAACTCCAGTGTTTAGCCGTGTTTCCGTCAGGGTTGGAGGTACCTTTGCCAAGCTGCTCCCATCCGGTACGCAGCCAACCGTTATTACCGAAATAGCTCCAGTGTTTAGCCGTGTTTCCGTCAGGGTTGGAGGTGCCTTTGCCAAGCTGCTGCCATCCGGTACGCAGCCAGCCGTTATCACCGAAATAACTCCAGTGTTTAGCCGTGTTTCCGTCGGGCTCGGAAGTTCCCTTTCCAAGCCGTACCCATCCGGTGCGTAATGCTCCGTTACTTCCGAAATACGACCAGTGGGGTGTTTTTTCACCTTCAGCCTTACCCATTTTGTGCCAGCCGGTATATTTTTTATTGTTTTTATAAAAATAATATTTACCGGAAATCTTTTTCCAGCCATTTAAGACTTCTTTTTTTGATGAAGTTGTGTTGTTTTCAGTATTATTGTAACTGTAGGAGGAATCATGGCTCTCAGCAGACTCCTTTATGTCAGAAGGTATATCCGGGTTGTCAGTTTTTGTAAGAGAGGACTGGTCAGAGCTCCCGTTATCTTCTTTCGTGTCTCCATCTGAGAGGTCATTATCAGAATCTGCTTTCTTGTTTATTGAACCGTCAGGATATGTGACGTTTTCAGTGTTCTGTTCCGTATCTGTCAGTGAGCCGGCAGTATTACCACTTTCACTGTTGTCAGAAGTATTTGTTTCCAAAGGAGCCTGTAGTACAGTATTTCCGGCGTCGGAAGAATCCTGATATTCATCAGCAAAAACGGAAGCATTACCGGAACAAAGTACAGTTAAACCGGCCACGGAACAAAGAACTGCAGTTGATATCTTTTTAAATGTGTTTTTATATTTCATTAATATCACCTTCTGTAATAATTCTTTAATCTAAACTTAACACCAATGGGCTTATTTGTAAATGATTAATTGATCATAATCTGAACACTTTTAAAAAGATCAGATAGTGATAGAATGATATCAAAAAAAGAAGTAATAAGATCATAAAAAAAACGGAAAAGGCACCGTCCCTCACGGCGCCTTTTCTGTTTTAGAAGGAAAAATGTATGAAAAGTAAAAAAACAAATTTTGTAAGGTTGTACCCTCCTTACACTCTGAATAATACAGTACTATTTTGAAAAATATGTGTTCTTATTAAGAAAGATTAGTGAAATGGAAAAACAATTTGACACGTGTTCATAATTCCCGAAGAACGAGCACAGTGATTCCCCGGTTTCCGCCATGCATTACACGTTTAACTTTTGGAAAAGAACGGTATTCCCGAAGTATCATGTCACGAAGTTCAGTGCCGCGGCTGTATCCGTGGATGAGTCTTACATGATACGTTCCGGAATCCAGGGTGTCAAGAAGCTGCTCGATCTCATATCGTGCCTCTTCCTTTGTAAGACCGTGAAGATCCAGTTCTACGAAGGGTGCGCTCATACGTATTCTCCTGTGTATAAGCTTTAATTCATGTGTTTACGGGCATATGGCGTTAGACTCCACAGAAGCCATACGATAGTACTTACGGCAAAGGCAAGCAGGAAGCCTGCTATTATGTCTGTGGGGTAATGTACCCGTAAAGCGATCCTTGAAAAAGCTATAAATGATGCAAATATAACAGCCGGGATGCCAATACGTTTGTCAGCTCTCAGTAATATCAGGGCTACGGCAAATGATGTGGCCGCATGTCCTGAAGGGAATGAAAAGCTGTCCGGCAGAGCGTCTGCTACCGGTTGTATGAGATCCGAATAATCAAAAGGCCGTGCACGTCCTATGACATTTTTCAGGATAACACTGTTTATCCCGGCAGTTACGACAAATGATATTACTGCGGGTATTCCCATGTAACGTGTACGCGGGATTATCAGCAATAAAACGGCAAGAGCTATCCAGAACCAGCCCTTGTTTCCGAAAAAGGTGATCACAGTCCAGATATGGTCAAGTACCTCAAATCTGAAATGCTCCTGCAGCCATAATAGAATGGGCAGATCAAAAGCCTCGGTCATGTGTTCCTCCCTGTAATACAAAAGTATTATCTTTTAATGAAATTGAACATATAATATATGGTTTTTAAGCTATATTTATGGAGTATAAATTAAATACGATGTTTTGACAAGTACTTTATATGCTGCTCTGTTGTTTTTAAAGATACTTTTAATTTTTGTTTGAGTGTTGTATAATCCCATAAGATACGATAAACGGAAAAGAGCTGTAACAGAAAGGATAAGACGATGATAAGAGATGATAAGATATGGGTAGGCAACGATGACAAAGGGGAAAATATCTTCCTTCTTCCGAAGATGGTAAACAGGCATGGCCTGGTGGCCGGTGCAACAGGAACCGGAAAGACCGTAACTCTAAAGGTGCTGGCAGAGAGTTTTTCGGATATGGGTATTCCCGTCTTTATGTCTGATGTAAAGGGGGATGTGGCAGGAATGATCGCTCCCGGATCGGATTCGGAAAACATGAGGGAAAGGATAGAGCGTTTCGGCCTTGCTGAAGCGGGCTTCGAATATCAGGGATATCCCGTAAATTTGTGGGATATATTCGGCAAGACGGGTATACCGTTAAGAACAACCATATCTGAGGTCGGACCTATGCTTCTGGCAAGGATACTTGATCTGAACGAACTCCAGACGGATGTTCTGAATGTGATATTCCGCATTGCTGATGATAATAATCTGCTTCTGACAGATACCAAAGATCTGAAAGCAATGTTCAATTACGTCGGTGAACATTCCGCTGAACTTGCACCTGAATACGGAAAGATACAGGGTGCTACCCTGGGGGCAATGACCCGTGCCGTTGTCGCTCTTGAGATGGCGGGAGGAGAAGATTTTTTTGCAGAGCCTGCATTGAACATACTTGACTGGCTAGCTGTCGGTGCGGGAGGCAAAGGCATGATCAATATTCTCGACAGCTCAAGTCTTATAGGTAACGGACGTCTCTATGCTACTTTTCTGTTGTGGATGCTTTCAGAGCTTTTTGAGATACTTCCTGAAGTAGGAGATCTTGATAAGCCTAAATTAGTCTTTTTCTTCGATGAAGCTCATTTGCTCTTTGATGATGCGCCGAAAGTTCTCATGGATAAGATAGAGCAGGTGGTCAAGCTTATACGATCCAAGGGTGTCGGTATTTACTTTTGTACCCAGAACCCCAGAGATATACCTGACGGAGTTCTTGCACAGCTTAACAATAAGATAGAACATGCTTTAAGAGCATATACTCCGGCCGAACAGAAAGCGGTTAAAGCAGCAGCACAGTCATTCAGGGAGAATCCGGAATTTGACACGTATGAAGCGATAATGGCATTGGGAACGGGAGAGGCCATTGTTTCCTTTCTTGATGAGAGCGGGACTCCCGGGATTGCGCAAAAGGCATATATATTACCGCCTCAGAGCCGCATGGGTGCTGTTACCGATGCAGAAAGGGATATGGCTGTCAAAGGAAGTCTACTTTACAGCAAATATGCCCAATATGTGGATAACGATTCTGCATATGAGTTTTTTATGCGCATGGGGATGAATCAGGCAGAAGCCCAGGCCGCGGCACAGGAAAGGCCGGAGCCGACGCTTCCCGGCATGCAGCAGGGATACGCTAATGGCCAGCAGCAACAGGGGGAAGCTGTGCCTGCGCAGCCGGCAGATCCTTATGCCGGTCTTTCAAAAGAACAGATCAAGGAATTAAAAAAACAGGAGAAGGCAAAGCAGAAAGCTATGAACTCTGTGGGCAACAGCGTTGCCGGTACCATAGGAAGAGAGATGGGCAAGACCTTTGGGGCGAGTTTCGGAAAATTCGGTAAGACACTTGGAGGAAACGTGGGGGCAAGCATAGGAAGAGGACTTTTTTCTACGCTTTTCAGGAAAGGGTGAATATAAGTTATTTATAAGGAGGTAAAACCATGTTGGACGTGGTTTTGCTTGGTACAGGCGGCATGATGCCTTTGCCGGGCAGGTGGCTGACATCATGCTACATGAGATACAATGGAATAGGGCTGCTTATTGATTCCGGAGAGGGAACCCAGATCGCGATGAAGGAGGCAGGTTTAAGTACACATGATATAGACATCATCTGTTTTACCCATTATCACGCAGACCATATCAGCGGCCTGCCGGGACTTCTTCTTTCCATAGGTAATGCAGACAGGGAGGAACCGGTAAAGCTGATCGGTCCCAAGGGTCTGGAACGTGTGGTGAATGCACTCAGGGTTGTGGCTCCGGAACTGCCTTTTGACATCGTTTTTCAGGAATTGAGCGGAGATATATGCCATATCAGCGAACAAGGTTATGAGATAGACGCCTTCAGGGTCCAGCACAGGATCATTTGCTATGGCTACACTGTTAATATACCGAGACTTGGGAAATTTGATGCAGAAAAAGCAAAAGAATTGGATATTCCTCTGAAATTCTGGAACAAACTGCAGCATGGGGAAACTATGACTGACGGTGATAAAGTATACACACCGGATATGGTCATGGGAAAACCGAGAAAGGGTTTAAAGGTAACTTATTGTACGGATACAAGACCTGTACCGGTCATATCCGATATGGCAAAAGGGGCGGACATTTTTATCTGCGAGGGAATGTACGGAGATTCCTCCAGGGATGATAAAGCAAGAGAATACAAGCATATGACATTTGTCGAGGCTGCCCGTCTTGCAAAAGAAGCACAGCCTTCTGAAATGTGGCTGACCCATTTTTCACCGGCACTTGTAAGACCGAAGGATTTTATAAAAAATGCTGCCAGGATATTTCCTGAGACCAGGATCGGAAAATGCGGTATGAGCAGGGTGCTGCGTTTTTCGGATGAACAGTGATGATAACAGACGAAAGATTTCTCTTTTTGACAACGTCAGGGCAGTGGTTGTTTGCTGCAAGATAATATTTATAAAAACATTTGTAACATAAAATATACTATAGATGATCATTAATTAAAGAAAAGGTATTGCCATGCTGGAATTATCAGGCATTTCAAAAAAATATAAAACAGGTGCGTTCCTGCAGACTGCATTGGATAAAGTGGATCTTAACCTCAGGGATAATGAGTTTGTGGCTATACTGGGGCCATCCGGATCTGGTAAGACCACTCTTCTGAACATAATCGGAGGACTGGACCGGTATGATGAAGGCGATCTTATAATAAACGGAAAGTCTACCAGGGATTATAAAGACAGGGATTGGGATACATACCGAAATCATACCATAGGTTTTGTATTCCAGAGCTATAACCTCATACCCCACCAGACTGTATTGCAAAATGTGGCACTTGCACTGACTATAGGCGGTATTAACGGTACAAGAAGAAAGGAAATGGCAGAAGAAGCCCTGAAAAAGGTGGGGCTTTCTGAACATATCCATAAAAGGCCGAACCAGCTTTCCGGAGGTCAGATGCAAAGGGTTGCCATAGCAAGGGCTCTGGTCAATAATCCCGATATCGTACTTGCAGATGAACCTACAGGCGCCCTGGATACAGAAACGGGGCTTCAGGTCATGGAGCTTCTTAAAGAGGTTGCAAAAGACCGCCTTGTTGTTATGGTGACCCATAACCCTGAACTGGCTGATACATATGCCACCAGGATAATCCATATCAAAGACGGCAGGATAACTGAAGACAGCAGGCCTTTGGACGAAAAAGAACTGAAGAGCGTACCTGCGGAAGCGGAAAGAGTAAAGAGATCGGGGATGAAGCTCCCTACTTCATTTAAGCTGAGCCTGAATAACCTGAAGACAAAATTCGGGAGGTCTTTACTCACAGCGATAGCCGGTTCCATAGGTATCATCGGTATCGCTCTGATACTTGCCATGTCAAACGGGGTAAATGATTACATTTACAATATACAGCATGATACGATGTCTTCTTACCCCCTTACCATTAACAGCTCGGAATTTGATATGACATCAGTGTTAAATGCGGACGGTTCGTTTTCAGTGGACTCATCTACGGGCGACAGGACACGGAGCGGTCTGTATGCCAATACAGCAGACCTGGATTTCGGTTCCACGGGGGCTTCGTACAAAAAAAACAATCTTTCGGAATTTAAAAAGTATCTTGATGATCCGGATAGTGAGATCAGGAAATATCTTGGCGAAAACGGCGTGACATATTCGTACAAGACGGCATTTACGGTTTATTCAAAGGATTCTGACGGAGCTTATACAGATACCAATGATGATCCGGGGGAGTCAAGAGTATCTGCTTTGAGAAGCCTGTTTGCCGGGGATGCTTTTCGTCAGAGCAATTCGGCAGAGTCAGCCGGTAATTTTTATGAGATGGCTCCCGGCAAAGATGGCGAGCCGGTCAGTGATATGATAAAAGATAGCTATGATCTGGTTGCAGGTGAGTGGCCGAAAGAAGCAGAGGACATAGTCATAGTTCTTTCAGAGGACAATTCCCTGAAACTGGAAGAGCTGTATCAGCTGGGAGTTATAACTAAGACTGAATACGATGATTATACCGATAAAGCAAAACAGGGACAGATCGAAGAAAAGATATCGGATGATTACGGACCGCTGCTGGACAGAGAATTTTATCTTGTGCCTCAGAGCAGATACTACGAGAAAAAAGATAACGGCACATTCGGTCAGGTGGAAGCAGACTTGATGAATATAAACAGCTTTATCGACGAAAGTATCAGACTACGTGTGTCGGGTATAGTAAAACCCGGTGAAAACTTAAGCGTGGATCTTATTGACGGACTTGCAGGATATACATCTGCCCTTACGGATCTGGTCGTGGATGAGACAGACGACAGTGAAGTTGTTAAAGCCCAGGAAGCAGATCCGGATGTAAATGTACTGACAGGTGTGAGATTTGTAGCTGAGGATGATGCGGCAAAAGCAAAGGATGCAAAAGATTATGCTTCTTCTCTTTCAGTATCCGAAAAAGCCTCAATGTATCAGATGATAATGCTGTACCGCGCTACCCAGGGAGATGAGGACACTGACGAAGCCTCTGAAGAGCAGATACAGCAACAGATGCAGCAGCAGATGCAGGCTGATACTATGGCAGGGAATCCTGTGTCAGAAGAAGAGATGCTGGCGGCAACACTTGATGCGTGGCTTGCTTCGGACCCGAAACAAGAGGATCTTGTGAAACTGTACGATAATTATATCGGCAACACAAGCTACGATGAGAATATGGAAAACTTCGGGAAAGTAAATAAAGAAGCTCCGAGTGCTATTAACATTTACACTGACACATTTGAAGATAAAGACTCCATGAAAGCGTGCATAGATTCCTATAATGAGACTGTAGATGAAAAAGACAGGATAACCTACAATGATCTTATAGGAATACTCACATCTTCCATGACAAGGATCGTAAATGTGCTGACTGCCGTGCTGATAGGCTTTGTGTCGGTGTCTCTCATCGTTTCAAGTATAATGATAGGTATAATAACCCATATCTCAGTGCTTGAGAGAACTAAGGAAATAGGTATACTTCGTGCGATGGGAGCTTCAAAGAGAAATATTGCCCAGGTGTTTAATGCCGAGACCATACTTATCGGTCTTGCGTCAGGCCTGATAGGTGTGGGGATCGCTGTGGCACTGACCTTCCCGATGACCGCTATAATGCGGACGACCATGGAGGGAGCCGAGAATGTGAGAGCCTTTATCACGCCGGTACAGGCAGCGGTTCTTGTGGGGCTGAGTATGCTCATTACATTTATCGGAGGTATCATTCCTTCCAGGAAAGCAGCTAATAAGGATCCTGTGGCTGCGCTGAGGAGTGAGTGATATCAGGATGCTTATGAACGTGATATTTGAAAATACGGTATTTGAAAATTTGTAAATATTTTTGTTGACGTATAGCTGTTTGACTGCTATAATGTCACAGCCGAAGCAAAAAAGGCGTTTTTTTATGTGTCCAGAAAACGCATCCGGCTACCCTTAAAGGGAGACCGTGTATCTGCGCAAAGGGGCCTGTTAAAGCCGTTTTTGCCGGTGATCTTAAATAATTATGGGAGGTGGATAACCGTGAGAACCAAAATTACGCTTGAGTGTACAGAGTGCAAGCAGCGCAACTATGACACTATGAAAGAAAAAAGACTTCATCCTGACAGGATGGAAACAAAGAAGTATTGTAAGTTCTGCAGAAAGCATACCTTACATAAGGAAACCAAGTGATCTGTTTTAAGAGAGGTTTTTATTATGGACGAGAAGAAGAATGAAAATGAAACTCTCGACGGTGTAAAGGTTGATACTGCAGGTAAGTCTGGAAATATCGCAGATGATGTAGCATCTTTGGCAGATGAGGCTGTTGCCGACGCTTCAGACGATTCAAAAGAAGTAAAGGATGCAAAGGCTGCTGCTGAAGACAGTGTTAAAGATGCAGCAGAAACTGTTTCTGATACTTCAGAAGATACGGACAAGGTTACCGATACCGTTAAAGCCGCTGAGGCAGACAGTGATGCTTTGGAGAAAGCTGCTGACACTGCTGAAAAAGCTGCTGATGCTGCAAAAGGAACAACAGCTGCAGCTGCTGACGCTGCTAAGGAAACAGCAGCCGGCGTAGCAGGAGAAACGTCTTCGGCAATTCAGAAAGATGAGAAGGCTGAGAAAAAGCCTGCTGCAAAAGTAGATCCACAGTATGACAAGATATTCTGGCCGTCAGCAGGCAGGGTATGGTCCAACACTCTTACGGTAGTGATCATAGCTGCTCTGATGGCAGGTACTATTTTCCTTGTCGATCTGGGATTGCGTGCGATCATTGACGGATTTATGAGTATTTAAGAAAAGGTGTATCATGCGCGAAAAAAATGATGAACCATGCTGGTATGTTGCTCATACCTATTCGGGTTATGAGAACAAAGTGAAATCAGCTATAGATAAAACTGTCGAGAACAGAGGTCTTGAGGATCAGATATTTGAAGTTTTAGTCCCTATGGAGAATGTCGTAGAGATGAAAAACGGTGCCAGAAAAGAGTCTGTCCGAAAGATGTTTCCGGGATATGTCCTGGTTAAGATGGTCATGAATGACGAAACCTGGTATGTTGTCAGGAATACAAGAGGTGTTACGGGCTTTGTTGGACCGGGTTCTAAGCCGGTGCCTCTTTCATATGAAGAGATCAAGACACTGGGCATCATGCTTCCTGAGGGTATGGAAGAGCCTCCTAAAGAGACCATACAGTTTCACGGAAAGACCGGTGATCAGGCACTTATCACCGGTGGCTCATTTGCAGGCCTTGAGGGCGTTATCACCCAGATCAATGACTCAAAACAATCAGTTATCATAACAGCGGAGATGTTCGGAAGAGAAACGCCGCTGGAAGTAGGATTCGAGGATGTCCGCGTACTGTGATGACCTGTTTGAAGATTTACCGGATGATCCGCCTTGCGGATGTCCGGTCTCAGCAGTATCATGACGCATTTATAAAGAAAGACATCCTGTGGGAGATACATTTAAAAAATCGAAATTACCACATTTACAGGAGGTGCCATAATGGCAAAAAAGATTGAAGGTTATATTAAGTTGCAGATTCCGGCGGGTAAGGCGACACCTGCTCCCCCGGTAGGTCCGGCTCTTGGTCAGCACGGAGTTAATATAGTAGAGTTTACCAAGGCGTTTAATGCCCAGACGGCTGACCAGGGAGATGTTCTCATTCCCGTAGTCATTACCGTTTATGCAGACAGATCGTTCAGCTTTATCACAAAGACACCGCCGGCAGCTGTTCTTCTCAAGAAGGCATGTAAGATAAAGTCCGGTTCCGGTGAGCCGAATAAAAATAAAGTGGCTACTGTTTCCAAGGCCGATCTTCAGAAAATCGCAGAGACAAAAATGCCCGATCTGAATGCAGCATCCATAGAGGCAGCTATGTCTATGGTGGCAGGAACCGCACGAAGCATGGGAATAACCGTTGAAGAATGATGATACAGAACCGGACTTTCAGTTATCATTCTGACAGTCATACCGGTTTGGGTGCCGGACCGGTTAAGGTTGGTTTTTTATGAACGGTTAAATGCAGAGTTTTGAATAAACGAATAAATGTGGAAGAAAATATGATTTTCGCATGACCACAGGGAGGTATAACTTTTATGAAACGAGGAAAAAAATATACAGAGGCAGCAAAAAATATAGATCGCAGTGTGAACTACGAAACAGAGGAAGCCTGTAATATAGTTAAGACAAATGCTACGGCTAAGTTTGATGAAACTATCGAGGCTCATATCAGGACCGGTTGTGACGGGCGTCATGCCGAGCAGCAGATCAGAGGTGCGGTAGTATTGCCCAACGGCACAGGTAAGAAGATCAGGGTTCTTGTTTTCGCTAAAGGTGCCAAAGCTGACGAAGCAGAAGCTGCAGGTGCAGATTATGTAGGCGGCGAAGAACTTATACCCAAGATCCAGAATGAGAACTGGTATGAGTTTGACGTTATCGTTGCAACACCCGATATGATGGGTGTTGTAGGACGTCTCGGTAAGGAACTCGGACCGAAGGGTCTTATGCCCAATCCCAAGGCGGGCACCGTCACCATGGATGTGACTAAGGCTATATCAGATATAAAAGCCGGTAAGATCGAGTACAGGCTTGACAAAGCTAATATCGTGCACGTTCCCATTGGTAAGGCTTCATTTACGGTTGAACAGATACAGGAGAATTTTGAAGCGCTGATGAATGCCATCGTTAAAGCTAAACCTGCATCACTTAAGGGACAGTACCTTAAGAGTGTTACGCTTACTTCCACAATGGGACCCGGCGTAAAGGTGAATGCTGCCAGTTATTCAGCATAAGACAGGTGACGGTTCTCTGTTTTATTTCATAAAATGATGTGCTTGACAACATGGCATATCATGTGTATAATATCACAGTTGAAAAATTGATATTGCCTTAAGACAGTCGGTCCCGTTTTCGGGTTAAAGCGAAAGCGCCTGCCCAGGGTAGATGGATTTGTATGATATGCCGGATGGATACTGCTTATATGCAGATGCATCCCGGTGTTTGTATAGATAATGCTCCGGGCTGTGCCCGGAGTTTTTTGTTCACGGTGTGTTATTATTTATCTTCGTGATAAAAACGGATCAGGTCTTTGCTCAGTGAGCGCTGTCTGATGGCATCATTAAAAACAATAATTTAAGAAAAGAGAGGCAGATTATGGCTAAGGTAGAACTTAAACAGCCTATCGTTGATGAGATAGCCGGCAATATTAAGGATGCAGCCGGTGTTGTACTTTGCGAATACCGCGGGATCACGGTTGAGCAGGATACAAGACTCAGAAAGCAGCTTCGTGAAGCAGGCGTAAAATATAAGGTGTATAAGAATACTCTTGTAAAACGTGCTATTCAGGGAAGTCCTTTTGAGTCGCTCACAGAGGATCTTACAGGTCCTACGGCTATTGCTATCAGCGAGACGGATGCTACTGCACCTGCCAGGATCCTTTCCAATTTTGCAAAGGAAGCTGAGGCACTTGTGCTTAAGTCCGGTGTAGTAGAGGGTAATTATTATGGAACAGATGAGATCAAGCAGCTTGCTACGATACCTTCAAGAGAGGAACTTCTTTCCAAGCTTCTTGGCAGCATTCAGTCACCTATCGCGAACTTTGCCCGTGTTGTACAGCAGATCGCAGACAAGGTGGCAAGCGGAGCACCTTTAGAGGCAGAAAAGCCTGCTGAGGAGGCACCTGCAGCAGAAGCAGAGACTCCCGCAGAGGAAGCACCTGCGGCAGAGGCAGAGGCTCCCGCAGAGGAGGCACCTACAGCAGAAGCAGAGGCTCCCGCAGAGGAAGCACCTGCAGCAGAGGCAGAGGCTCCTGCAGAGGAAGCACCTGCGGAAGATGAGAAGTCTGCAGAATACCAGGATTAAAAAACATTTAGTGATCAAGATTAATAAAAAGGAGTTAAATCATGACAAAAGAGGAAATCATCGAAGGAATAAAAGGATTATCAGTGATCGAGCTTAATGAGCTTGTAAAAGCTTGCGAGGAAGAGTTTGGTGTTTCTGCGGCAGCCGGTGTTGTTGTATCAGGCGGAGCAGGCGGAGAAGCAGGCGGAGCAGCAGAGAAGGATTCTTATGATGTAGAGCTTACTGAGGCAGGTGCTGCTAAAGTTAAGGTTATCAAGGTGGTTCGTGAGGTAACAGGTCTCGGACTGAAGGAAGCTAAGGATCTTGTTGACGGCGCACCTAAGATCGTTAAGGAAGGCGCAAGCAAGGAAGAGGCTGAAGATATCCAGAAGAAGATCGAAGAAGCAGGCGGTAAGGCTACACTTAAGTAATATCGTACAGAAGATCTATCATAATAAAAAGAGATTGCTTAAAATATCTGCAATCTCTTTTTTTGTTTAAACTGCAAGTCTGATCCTCATCTGCAAGTTTGTACGCTGAACAGGATTGGCGGCAGAGCAGCTAAATATATAGCGGGAGTTACGCTATACCCGGTTTAAGGCATTGTTCCATCCATCAAGAAATTTTTGTCTGGTTTCCGGGTCAATATCCGGTGTAAATGTTTTGTTAAAGCAAACGAGTCTTGAGAGATCATCTGTGTCCTTAAATATCCCACATCCAAGTCCGGCCAGCAAGAATGCGCCAAATGCTGTACTTTCGATATTTTCCGGTAATATTATTTTTGCCTGGGAAATATCAGCTTGAAATTGCATGAGAAAGCTGTTTGCGGTGACTCCTCCGTCGGCTCTTACTTCGCTGATTGGGAGTCCGGTATCGGCTTTCATTGCAGTGAGAAGGTCATTACACTGGTAGCATATGGCTTCAAGTGCTGCACGAACTATGTGACGGCGATCGCTGCCCCGTGTTAGTCCGGTTATGAGACCTCTGGCATCCGGCTTCCAGTGGGGCGCACCCAGCCCTGTAAAAGCCGGAACTATGTATACTCCTTCTGAGCTTTCCAGGGATCTCGCCAAAGCGTCGGTTTCTTCAGGGGATTTTATTACTCCCAGATCATCTTTCAGCCAGTTGATAAGTGCGCCGCACATGAAAACAGAACCTTCCAGTGCGTACATGGGAGTATCTTTTGCAGACTGTGCGCTTAAAGTAGTGAGCAGTCCGTTTTTTGAATCCACCGCATTCCTGCCTGTGTTCATAAGCATAAAGCAGCCGGTACCATAGGTGGTCTTTACATCAGCCTTATTAAAACAACACTGACCGAAAAGGGCACTCTGCTGGTCACCGGCTACACCGCAGATGGGGATGGGTGTTCCGAACAGTGATCTGTCTGTGTTTGCAAAAAATCCGGAAGAGGGGTGTACTTCAGGGAGTAAGGATGAAGGTATATTGAATAGATCAAGGAGTTCCTTATCCCACTCAAGGGTGTGTATATTAAAGAGAAGTGTACGGGAAGCATTGGTATAGTCAGTCGAGTGTGACTTTCCGCCTGTGAGCCTGTATATGAGCCAGGTGTCCGGAGTGCCGAAGGCCAAATGTCCGGCTTCGGCAAGATCCCGCATTTCCGGGACATTATCCAGTATCCAAGCAAGTTTTGAGGCACTGAAGTAAGTACTGGGGATAAGTCCTGTCTTTTTCCGGATGAGATCGTTTTGTTCATTGTTTAAGGCTTCGATATACCTTAAGCCCCTGTTACATTGCCACACGGGGGCATTACATACAGGTTCACCTGTACGTTTATCCCAAACTATAACAGTCTCCCGCTGGTTAGTGATACCTGCAGCAGTTATATCATTTGCAGAAAGACCGGCATCAGCCAGGGCTTTTTTTATGCATTCTGTCATTGCATCTGACAGTTCATTTGCATCCTGTTCAAACCAGCCGGCCCGGGGATAAAAGCATCTGATATCTTTGGATTCCACGGCGGCCTGCTGTCCCGATCCGTCGAAAATGATACATCTTCCGGAAGTAGTGCCCAGGTCAAGGGAGATAATGTATTTCTTCTGTTTTTTCTTTTCTGTCATGCTATCACCTCTTGCCGGATATTATAAGCATTTTTAAGTTGAAAGGCAAAGAAAAGATAACACGGGAAAAGGTACGGCAGGGTTATATTTTATTGTTACATATATTGATTTATGTTATTATTTTTTTTAATGTTTGGCAAAAACAGCGCATGGATAAAAAGGAGTGTTATATGAAATTTGCGCATATTTCGGATCTGCATCTGGGTATGAGGATATTTGAAAGGAAGATTGCTGAAGACCAGAAGTATATCCTGGGTGAGATCGTTAAGATCCTTAAAAAAGAAAAGCCTGACGGGGTGTTCATCTCGGGGGATATATATGACCGTCCGGTGCCGCCTGAGGAGTCTGTGGATATGCTCAATGATTTTCTTTCGCAGATCCATTCTCTTGGACAGGATATTTATATAATAAGCGGCAACCATGACAGCCCTGAGCGTATCGGGTTTGGCAGTGATATATTGCATTGTGCCGGGGTGTATGTAGCGGGAAAATATAATGGAAAGTTGTGCAAGGTGACAAAGAGTGATGAGTTTGGGAAGATTAATATCTTTCTTTTGCCTTATATCAAGCCGTCTTTTGTAAATAATCTTCTGTCTGAAGAAGATAAGATCCCGGGACTGGATCATGAAACGGCAGTGCGTATGGCCCTTGAGACTACTCCGCCGGATAAGAGTGAGCGTAACATACTGCTGGCCCATCAGTTTGTTTACGGAGCCACCAGGATGGATTCTGAAGAGATCATCGTGGGTATGATCGATGCTATCAGTGACTCTGTATTCGACGACTATGATTATGTGGCTCTGGGACATTTACATAAAAGGCAGTTCATAAAGAGAGAGGAACAGGTCTATTGTGGTACGCCGTTGAAATACTCATTTAAAGAAGAAAAGGTGGAAAAGTATGTGACTTTTGTGCAAATGGGTAAAAAAGGGGATCTGGATATTTATGATGTACCCCTTAAGCCTTTGCGGGATATGAAGAATCTTCGAGGCCGTTTTGATGAACTCATGAAGGATAAATGTGATGATTTCCTGAGGATAGTTCTGACTGACGAGACTATAGTCCCCTATGCCTTTAACCGCCTGAGGGAGCGTTATCCGAATGTGCTCAAGATAGAGTATGAAAACACAAAAGATTTTGCGTCACTGATAAAGACGGATGTGAGGATGAAAACGAAGAAGCCGGAGGATCTGTTTGCGGAGTTTTTTGAGAAATGCACCGGAAGGAAGATGGGTGAAGATGAAATGGAGATAATGGAGGAAGTTATACATTAACTGCGCTATGTATGCTTTTTATAAGGTATATTTCAAATAAAATACAAACGCAATGGTATGACAGGAGGGTTTTATGCGTCCTATAGAGCTTAAGATTTCGGCCTTTGGGTCCTATGCCGGGGAGGCAGTCATAGATTTTACAGGGTTTGGAAGAAGCGGGCTTTATCTGATCACCGGGGATACCGGGGCAGGTAAGAGCTCTGTTTTTGATGCTATCATTTATGCTCTGTATGGAGATGTAAGTTCCCAGATGAGAATGGCATCAGAAGTGAGGTGCAAATATGCCGGACCGGAAACACCCACATTTGCGGAGCTGACATTTGCATATGGGGAAGAAATTTACAAGGTCAGGCGTAATCCGGAGTATATGCGGCCGAAAAAAAGAGGGGGGAAGGAAGAACTCACCAAACAACCTGCGGGAGCGTCCATTATCTATCCTGATGGTACGGAGATCACGGGAGTTGCAAATGTAAATAAGACGGTTATCGAAATTACGGGTTTTACCGCAGTGCAGTTTAAACAGGTGTCCATGCTGGCCCAGGGTGCTTTTTCCAGACTTCTTACGGCAAACTCCAAGGATAAGACTGAGATCCTGCGGGATATTTTTCACACGGAAAGATACAGGGGGATAATAGAAGCGCTCAAAGAAAAGCATATTGAGGCCGACAGGGCGTATAAAGAAACGTTGACCAAGGTAAATACAGTGGCTGACGGGCTGGAACTGACGGACGAAGAACGGGATACATTTACAACGGCAGAGGGTACTGATACGGGAGCTTTGACTGATCTTTTAGAAAAAAAGATCGAGAGTATGAAAAAGGAAAAGTCCGGGCTGGTCTCAAAGATAAAAAAGAGCAACGAAAAAAAAGAGGGTTTGAGGGCAGCTCTTGAGGTGGCTGAAGGTGTTCTTACGGATTTTAAAATGCTGGATGAAAACCGTAAAACTTTGGATGAAACGGGACCGGAGCTGGAAAATGTCACAAAGGCACTGACGGAACTTAATTCTCCCAGGTTTGTAAGAAGTCTTGAGGGTAAGGCAGAAAAGGCGGCACAGATAAAGGGTTTGTTGTCCAAATATGATGATCTGCAGGGAATAGAAGACCGTATAAGTATTACAAAGCGTGATATAACCCTGAAAGAAGGGCGTGAAAAAAGGCTTAAGGAAAAACGACAGATTTCCACAGAAAATGCAGAGTCGGCGAAAGAGGCTCTTAAAGCATCCGAAGAGGCTGCAAGACATTTGGATGAAAAAAGGCAGGTATTGAAGAGCGAAGATTCGCAGATACGTATGGACAGGGAACTTTACAGGGTTTTGGAGGAATTGTCCGTTTATAAAAAGGAATACGTCGAGTCGTCAGAAGACTATGAGGATATAAGAGGTGAATTTGAGGTTTCCGCAAAAAAACACAGGGAACTGCAGCTTATTTATTTTGACCGGTCAGCAGGGATTCTGGCAAAGGAGCTTAAAAAAGGAAACCCTTGTCCTGTCTGCGGTTCAGTGGAGCATCCGGCACCGGCAAAGCTCTCAACGGATGAAGATGTTTCCGGGGAATTAAAGGCGGCAGAAAAGAAGACAGAAGAACTTAGAAAAAAGCTGGAAACAGCAGCCGGGAAAAGGTCGCGGCTTAAGGGACTGTTTGAAGAGCAGGGTAAAAATGTTTTAAGGCTTCTGCAGGAAAAAAAAGATTCGCAGATTAAAGTATCAGAAAAATACGATCTTGAAACAGAAGAGGGAATACAGACAATAACAAAGGAAGTAAAGTCACATTTACAGAAAAAACAAAAGCTGCTGGAAAAACTTGGGATGGAAATAAAGGAACTGGAAAAAAAGGCGGGAGACAGGGAAAAATATGAGAAGGTAATTTCCGATAAGGAGGAAGAAATAAAACAGCTGGATTCAGAATCTGATACCGTCGGGAAGGAACTGGTGGCTGATAATACCAGACTGAGCGGGCTGCAGGACAGCCGGGTCAGATTAAAGTCAGAATTGGAGTTTGAGGATAAGGAACAGGCAAAAAATGCAGTCAGATCCCTAGAGGCTGAAGTGGCTGCCGCGAAAGAGAGACAGACTGAGCTTAAAGAAAAGGAATCGGGTCTGATATCACGAAAAAAAGCGGCTTTAGAAATGATATCCCAGATGGAGAAAAAGCTTAATGGTAAAAACAGACCGGAAACCGGGGGTTTAAAAAAGGAATACGATGATGCAAAAAGTGAGACAGAGTATCTGAATAAAGAATCGGATAAGCTTCTGTCCCGTTCGGCACATTTGGCACATGCCCTGAAACAGACCAGGGATCTTTCCGCGCAGCTTGAAGATCGTATGTCGCATTTACAGAAGGTGAATAATCTTTACGAGACCGCAAACGGAAATGCCCTGCAGGGAAACCTGAATTTTGAGACCTTTGTGCAACAGGAGTCCTTTGATAATATCATCCATCGGGCGAATGTGCATCTGAGTGATATGACCGGAGGACGTTTCGAACTGCTTAGGAGTGATGAGGCGTCAGGAAAAGCAAAGACAGGTCTGGATCTTAAAGTAGTGGATAATTATAACGCCACGGAAAGGAGGATCCAGCTTTTGTCAGGGGGAGAACTTTTTAAAGCGTCATTGTCTCTTGCTTTGGGACTTTCGGAGGAGATAGGAGAAATGACGGGGGGGAAAGGGGTGGAAACCCTTTTTGTTGATGAAGGATTCGGATCCTTGGATAAGGAATCCCTTGATCTGTCCGTGCAGGTTTTGCAGCGTCTTTCATTTAAAAATCGTCTGATAGGCATTATTTCCCATGTTTCTGAGCTTAAAACCATGATAAAAAATAAAATTGTCGTGTACAAAAATCAGTACGGAGAAAGCTACTTAAAGACAGAAAATGAATAAAACAGAATAAAATAAACAGTTGTTGGTGATTTGTTAGTTTTTTTAATTTTTTTCAAAGAAAAATAAATAAAGAAAAGATTAAAAGGAAATAAACAAACATTAACAAATTATTAACAGTTCTTGCATTTATCATAAGTATCGTGTATATTTATCGTATATGTTCAGCTATTTACAACAAAATAAACTAGAGAAGGAGATGAGTTTTATTGGGTTATTTGGCAGAGCAAATGAGGACCATGGATCATCATTTGAACGAGAGATTGCAAGTAGAGAATCTTTTTGAAATCCCTG
>CACZTF010000278.1 GCA_902784025.1 uncultured Lachnospiraceae bacterium | reverse complement strand
GAGAACCGCATACAGACAGCAGAAGAAACTGCTACAGAAAATCGACTTGCCTGCTGATAACATAGCACGATAACGGAAAGATGGCAATCAGTTTAGCACGGGAACCGGTTTACAATCCCCGGGCTTATTCTCAAACAAATACAATGTATAACATTGTAAATATAAATTTGGTTTCCGAAAACTATGAGATTTTAGCCACACCTGATCGTCTACAATTAAATCAGCTCGAAGGAAAGCCTATAAATTGTGAATGAGGGGAGGAACAAGGGAATGATACAGACGCATATTGAGTACGATGATTTCGGTTCTTATGAGGAAACTATTGAGCTTGAGCCGGTGGGAATTCCACAAAATGTCGCCTGCTGAGCGACCTGAGTCTGATTTTGAGAACATATAATGGGAAATGGAAGGAGACAACGCCATGAAGAAGATAATTATCATAACCGCTCTGTTTCTGATGCTGCTCAGTGTACCGGTGATGGGGAAGTACACCAGACCCTATCAGCCACCAGTGAGGAAGAAGTGCTCCGTAAGTGGATGCGACCGGAGCCGGTCAAGTGACTCCATCTACTGTGACAATCATAAATGTGCACAGCGAGGATGTACTCGCAGGCGCCAGTCTGACGGCATTTACTGTGCGACACACCAGAGCCAGTATAACAAAAATGTCAGATACAAATATGGAAGCGGACGAAGCAGTAGTTCGCGGAGTAGTTCCCGCAGATCCTCATTCGATCCAGACGATCACGATATCGAATCCTACTATGATGACTTCCGGGACGAGTACGATGATTACGATGATGCCTATGACGGGTTTCTGGATGACGAGGACGCGTGGGACGATTATTAAGCAACAGCGACAGAGGAGTACGATTACTGATTGTCCAAATGTTGCGCAGGAGAATGGGAAGTTTCAATCGTCATAGTGTGCGAAAACTTGCCTGGCAACCACATAAAACGCAAAAGCCTACTTTCGATCCGTAGGTCAGCATATTGAAATCGCATCTCCGCGTTTGCTATCATGTTTATACAGAGTCGACGCTGTAGTAACTACTGATCGGGAACACAGGCCGAAGGGGGATGAAATGGCAATACCCGGATTAGACGATGTGGATAACAGAATCATAGAACTACTGTGTGAGAATGCACGGATGCCGTACTCTGAGATTGGGGCTGCAGTCGGGAAATCCAGGGTCGCGGTAAAAACTCGGATCGAGCAGTTGGAGAAAAAAGGAATTATCCGCGGTTACAGTGTGCTGATTGATCCAAGCGCAGTGCCTGGAGGAATCGATTTCACGCTCGATATTGAAACTACTCCGCAAGAGTATGAGTCTGTTATTGCCAGATTATCAACGAGCAATATGGTTCAGAAGATATATGGCACATCCGGTGAATGCCATATTCATGCTGTCGGCCTTGCCCCGAACAGTGATACACTGGGAACTTATGCCCGCCACCTGCATCGCTCAACAGAAGGTGTCTGCAGGCTGAGCTGGCAGTTCCTCGTTACTACCTATAAGGATACGGAGAGGGGCGTCGATTATGAGATACGACATCAGGAACATGAGCATCTGGAGAGAGACTCCGGAAAAACAGAAAAGCAGGAATAACTATCGGGAACTCAAGATCGAAGATCTGGATTTGTCAGTCAGATCATTCAATAGTCTCAAGCGTGGAGGCTGTCATACTGTCGGCGATATTCTGAATGTGATGGGTGAAGAGGGAGATGGTCTCCGTCGGATCCGCAACCTGGGCGCAAGAAGCGAGACGGAGATAAAGGAAAAGCTGGAGGAAATCAGTCACGGACGGGTTCCGGTGTCAAGTGTAGATGAGGTTGAGGAGAGTAAGAAAGAATCTGAAACCGATGGCATAAAAATCGTCTTGCATCTGCCGCGGATAATCTGGGACAAGGAGATTGGAGAGTTCCAGCTCTCGCATTATGCAGAGGAGAGGTTGCGTGGTTGCGGGATCAGCCGGGTCAGGGATCTATACGCGACTCATCCGAATAGTGAGCCAGGTTGGTATGCAGTGAGGGAACTATTCCGGAAGATTGCAGAGAATGAGCGGATCTGAGAAAACCGGATTATTACACCATTATAGTGATCAAGGATGTTTCACCATGTATGACTGGAACCATAATGGAAAGATCGATGCAGGGGATCATGCTTTTACTGCCTTTTTGATTGATGAGATGGAAAATGGCGATAAGCCGACCGGTGGCTGCGGATGCTGTGGCACGACTGTAGCCATGTTCCTGATCGCTATTCTGCTGCCGGTGATAGTGTTTGTTGTGAGCTGATAATAACTCGTTGACTGAGAATAGAATGAGAAATAGAAGGGAGATCTTTCATATTATTCAGAGAATAGATTAAGGAACTGCGGCGTTAACAATGTCCGAGATTTGTATTCGATGCATCCGAAGAGAGAGCCGGGTTGGTATGCAGTGCAGGAATTGTTCCGGAAGATCGAAGAGAATGAACGGATATGAAAAGTAAGGAACCATTGTGTAAAGAAGCAAACTGTTTTTCAGATTAAAAGGGCCGGAAGAGCAGCAGCCTCCTCTGGTTCTTTTCGGAAGATGTCGCTTGAAGGATAACATGATAACTGTTTTGGTAAAGCAGATGATAGTCCGTGCACCTTTAACGGAATGAATAGCAATGAGAATAATATCTTCTGCTTGTAAATACAAGTGGCGATAACTCCGTATGAGCTATATAATCATACTATGTTGAGGCAGTTGATGCTACCCGGTGGTTGTTAGCAGTCATTCCTAGACAGGCTTTTGGAGATATGCGAAAGTGACAGTGTTTTTGACAGTTGCATCAGCGCTGATTCTTAGAATGCTTTGTATTGAGCACGCTTTATCTGCAAAAACGGACACGGGTAGCACTGAGTACTCTGAGGCGTAGTGATATGGAATCTTTTGATCTCAATATACTAATTGGTGAGCCGGTAGTTAATCGCCAGTCGCATAGACGTGGGACTATTACAGATATTTCAAAAACACGTGTATTCGTCGAATTCTATGGGGATATTGTTGAATACTCTTTTCCAAGAGCGTTCTCGTCAACTCTGATGGTGCAAGACCATAGATTACAAGAATATTTGGAAAGCATTGGTTCTGATGATGACTATGAGGCATTCAGAAACTACTACACTTCAGCGATTAATTCTGAAATCCGATATCTGAAGCGGACTGGCGGAACAAAATATCATGCCGTCGATGGAGAATTATTATACCAGAAAGGGGAGGAGTACTATTATTCCTTTGATACAGATACGGAAATGCACTTGCCTGATGGAACAGGAATCAGAATTAAGCGTGGTGAGGGAGAAGCACAAGAAGAACAAAGCATTTATGCGTATATTGTTGCATGTGAAGACTTCAGTATCATTCTCAGATGCACTGAGTTTTTGGGACAGAGTATTCTCTATATAGACTTTACAGCAGAACAGTGGATGCTCCTGGAGGCTTTGAATGAGCGACTCACGGAAATTAATCCTCAGACGGACGAAATAGCGTATGAACTTGCCTGCAAAGGAAAGCTACAATTGGATTCCATGGGCCATATTACCACTGGGCAGAATGCAGCTTTTAGAAAAGCAGCGAAAGACTCTATCACAATCGTATGGGGACCGCCAGGGACAGGAAAGACGCATACATTGGCGGAGATTGCTCTTGATAATATTGAGCAGGGACACCGTGTTTTGATGCTTTCATATAGTAATGTCTCGGTAGATGGTGCGTTATTAGCTGTCGCTCATAGGGCTGATATGCAACCCGGGACGATTATAAGATATGGATATCCTCGAAATCAGGAATTACTGGACAGCGAGTATTTAACTTCATTTCAGTTTATTATGCACTCGCATCCGGAGCTGTCACAAGAATATCAGAGATTGGTAGAGTATAAACGAAAACTGTCAAGAAAAGACCCACAGCGCGATGAAACAAATAGGCAGTTGAATCAGATACGAAAGAAGATTGTTGACGAGGAGAAGAGTCTGATCCATAGAGCTGCATTTGTTGCAACCACTGTGTCAAAGGCTGTTTCAGACAAAGCTCTTTATACTCAGAAATTCGATATTGTGATCTTTGATGAAGCCAGCATGGCTTACATTCCACAGGTAATATTTGCTGCTTCTTTGGCGAGGAAGCATTTTATCTGCCTGGGGGATTTCTGTCAGCTGCCTGCGATTGTTTCAAATCCGGAAGACCGGCGGCTCAGCAAAGATATTTTTGAGTATACTGGTATTACAAAAGCAGTAGAGGATCGATGCGCACATAACTGGCTTGTGCTTTTGAATATTCAGTACAGGATGCATAAAGACATCTCAGACTTTGCAAGCCATG
>CACZTF010000277.1 GCA_902784025.1 uncultured Lachnospiraceae bacterium | reverse complement strand
TGAAAACGGCAGTATGGTCCACACAAAAGAACTTACCGGCTGGGATGAGGGAACTTACCGGGTAAGTTCTGTTTATATCCGTGACAAGTCCGGTAACAGAGAATACTACGAAGAGAATGATAATCTCGATGAGGTAAAAACATCTGCCTTTTCCATAAGCAACACTTATAATGATACCCAGGGACCTTTGGTCAGCGAAGTTTCTTTTGACAAGACTTCTGCGGGACCAGGCGATACCGTGACCATTATTGCAAATGCTCACGACTCTACAGCTGTTAATAGCGTAACTGTGGAAGTCACCTCCCCTGACGGAGAGAAACATAGCTATTATCTTAATGAAAATACAGATGCAGACGATGAAATACCGGATGGTGCATTTTTTACCCAGGTCTATATTGATAATGATTTCCCGAACGGAGAATATACCGTTACATATATTTCTGCAGAGGATATATCAGGTAATAGATCAGAGTATATTCCCGGAGAAGATACAGAGGATCTTAACGTCGGTTCATTTACCGTAACGGGTTCTGCTTATGACAAAGAAGCCCCGCAGATCAAAAGGATTGAATTTTCCAACGGCATCCGGTTCCGTCCCGGAGAAACATGTACCGTAAAGCTATGGCTGGAAGACGCCAATGACATATGGGAAGCCGGATTATGTCTTTTCATTGAGGATACCAATGATGAATTTGGTTACTTCGAGGGTGTTCTTCAGGATGACGGGTCTTACCTCTTTGAATTTACTGTAGATAACCAGTGGTTTAACTGTGATTACGATGTCCGGGTAAGCACAACGGACGAACTTTCAAACTCTGCCTTACATAAAACCGGTCTTCAGGTAACAGTGTATGAGTCACCCGAGGATTATTTCCCTCCCGAAGTAATGTCGGTCCACGCGGACAAAACAGATGTGAAACCGGACGATGTTGTAGCGGTCACAGCTGATATTTTTGAACACAGCCTTGTAAATTATATCCTTGGAGGACTTTTTTACGATGGAGAACCGATAAGAGATGATGATGGTTATGAGATATTCTTCCCCTTTTTACCCGGTGAAGACGGATTGTACAGGACTAATATCGAGATAACCCACAAATTTTTGAACGGCACCTATGATCTTAAGATCCATACCAATGACCAGTGGGATAATTACGAAGACGATATAGATACCGGTATCGAGATAAATGTTTCGGGATCCCAAGAACACACAGATCCCCCTGTCGTGACTTCCATTCTGTTTGATAAGACCGAGTGCGTCCCTGGGGATGAGTTTACAATGACTGCCATTGCAGAGGATGAGATAGATATAAAATATGTAAAAGTTTATCTTGCACCCAGTGACGGAACATACGATGAGAGATATAATCCTCACCTTTACCTGACATTATATCCCGACGAAAATGGGATTTTTTCTGCTACGGAGATCGTCGATAATACATGGCTGAACAAAACTTATGAAGTAATGTATGTGATAGCAGAAGATCTATTAGGCAATACGATCGAATACGATGACGAGCTTCTGACTGATATGTATATCTCCAAAGAGCTGGCCCTGAATTTTCTTACAGTTTCCGGCTCCGCAGGTGTATCATCAGAACTTCACGTATCCGAGATCCTTTTTGACAGGGAAACCGTGAAGATCGGTGAGACCGTAAATATCACTGCTAAGACCACCGGATCCGGCACTGCAAAGGAACTTGTCCTGGAGATCGCCAATGAAGCTTTAAACCGCATCGTGTGGAATAAAAAAGTTTATGTCTACCCGGATGAAGAAGGGAAACTGACCGGCTCATTCAGGATCGATCCTTCAGATTCCTACTGGCAGAATGATCTTGAATACGGCATAAGCTCAGCATTGCTCCTTGACAGCGAAAATGACTCCAGATATTATGCCAACGGCATAAATGCTGAAATCATGGATGATCTCAGAGATATAGACAGAAATACCTTTACAGTAGATACATACTCTCCCCCGGCGCTTGATCCTGCAGATTATTCAGCAGTAGATGCTGCCCTGGCAGATGTGCCCGAGGACTTAAGTATATATCTTCCGGATGGCGTGGAAGCCTTAAACGCAGCCATAGGGGCTGTCATACGCGGCAAGACAGAGCTTGAACAGTTATTGGTCAACAGTTACGCAACCGCTATAAGGAATGCCATAGGCGCCCTTTCACTGAAGCCGGCTGACTATACCGGAGTAGATAAAGCCATTGCTTCCGTACCGGAAAAACTTGAAGACTATACAGAGGATTCGGTAAATGCTCTTGAAACTGCTATCAAAGCAGTTAATCGCGGGCTTTTGATCGACGAACAAGAAAAAGTTGACAGTTTTGCTCACAGCATATCGGCAGCTATTAATAATCTCGAACTAAAGCCTGCCGATTATTCCAAAGTTGAACGGGCAATGGAAACCATACCGCAGGATCTGAGTCTTTATACTGATGAATCAGTTAAAGTTCTTAAAGATGCACTTTATTTAGAGAGAGATTTAAAGATCGACCAACAGGAACAGGTGGATAGATTTGCAGAAGCTATAGAAACCGCTGTAGCCGGTTTGAAAAAGAAGGAATCAGATCCCCCTGCTGAAAAAGATATAAAGAACGACGATGAAAAACAGGGAGAGGGATTTGTCGAAGAAGAAACCGATCCTAAAGATCTGAAAAAGGAGGAATCCGACGCACCTGAAAAAAAAGAAGCACCTGAAAAAACAGTCACTGTTGAAAAGAAGACGGTTGCAGTAAGCAACAGCACTGTGACGCCTCAGAGTACACCGGCTGCAGTTTACAAAAACACCTCACCGGAAACAGGAGATAATAATAACGTGGCAGTATGGTCTGCCGTATCCGGAATTTCTCTTGCAGGAACAGTTGCTGCAGCTGCAATAATACGGAGACGCAGCAAACGTTAACCCTGACGGTCCTCAAAGACAGGCGCATGTATTGTGCAGTATGAAATAATATGTTATAAAGATAAATATTATAAAAACCCAAACGGGGCGGAACAGACGGATCACTTATCATTCGTTTTTGTGTCCGCTCCTTATATATAAAAACAGATAAGGAGAAAAAGATGAAAGAAAAAGTGATCCTCGCTTATTCCGGCGGGCTTGATACAACAACTATAATACCCTGGCTTCAGGAGAACTATGACTATGACGTTATCTGTGTCTGTGCTGATGTTGGCCAGGAGGAGGAACTGGACGGTCTTGAAGAACGCGCAAAGCTTTCCGGTGCAGAAAAGCTTTATATAGAAGATCTGACTGACGAATTTTGTGATGAGTATATACTTCCCTGTATAAAAGCTCATGCTGTTTATGAGAACAAATATCTTCTCGGAACCAGTATGGCACGTCCCGTCATAGCAAAACGCCTTGTGGAGATCGCCCGCAAGGAAGGCGCTGTAGCCATATGCCACGGTGCCACAGGTAAAGGAAATGATCAGGTACGCTTTGAGCTGACTATAAAGGCGCTGGCTCCTGATCTTAAGATAATCGCTCCCTGGAGAGATGAAAAGTCGACACTTCAGTCAAGAGAGGATGAGATAGCTTATTGTAAGGAACACGGCATAGATCTTCCCTTTTCTTCTTCAAGCGACTCATACAGCCGGGATCGTAATATCTGGCATATAAGTCATGAAGGTCTTGAGCTGGAGGAGCCCGGCAACACCCCGGATTATGATCATCTTCTGGTAATGTCCGTTTCTCCTGAAAAAGCTCCTGACGAAGCCGAAGAACTTACCATCGCATTTGAGAACGGTGCTCCCATCGCCCTTAACGGCCGGATGATGAAGCTTTCGGATATCATAAGAGAGTTAAATAAGCTTGGAGGAAAACACGGTATAGGCATCATCGATATCGTAGAGAACCGTGTTGTGGGCATGAAATCCAGAGGCGTATATGAGACTCCGGGCGGGACCATCCTCTATGAAGCCCACCAGCAGTTAGAGGAGCTGATCCTTGACAGGGATACATATGCCGAAAAGCTGGATATCGCAAACAAGTACGCACAGGTTGTATATGAGGGTAAATGGTTCGCACCGCTGCGCGAGGCACTTCAGAGTTTTGTAGAGACCACCCAGAAAAATGTGACGGGAGAGGTTAAGATCAAGCTTTACAAAGGAAATATCATCAAGCAGGGAACCAATTCCCCTTACTCACTTTACAATGAATCCATAGCTTCATTTACCACAGGAGACCTTTACGATCACAAGGATGCAAACGGTTTTATCAATCTCTTCGGATTGTCTATGAAAGTAAGGGCTATGAAAGAAAACGAAGCAAACAAATAATAAAACGAACATAAAGCAAAAAGTGACGGATTTTTCTTATTCCGGATTACCGGAAACAGAAGGATCCGTCACTTTTTTAAATAAATGATCATTTTATCATCAGACTGATCTTATCTTTTTTTTAATTCTTTAAATTTTCCTTTTATTGCTCTGTACATACCGTAGATATTATAAAACTTGTAGTTGCTCTTACGCAAAAAACGGACTATCTTAACATCTGAATGCACTCTGTTCGAGGATTCCACAGCCATTAGATTAAATACATCCGGGGACATACGTTTAACATACCTTTCAAAAAGTATGAGTTCTTTACGTCTTCCTTCATCCGGGGCAAAATAAGTAAGACTTTTAAAATGCCAGAGACAATGTCCTGATACCAGCCCCAAAAGATATCTGCGTTTTGATGGTCCCATAGTGCTCTCATTTTTTTTCAGGAATCTCAGAAGACGTATGGCGACTTTCTTACTGTCCCCAATATGCTTCATACGGCTTGTCTGACTTACAGACTGACCTTCATCATCTCTTCTGTAACAATATAATTCCATATCGTAAAAAGCTATAGTATCCGCATATGGTACCGGAAATGATACCAATTCTGTATCTACGTAGAAACAGTGTTCATCAAGAATGATCTCATTCTTTTTAAGAAGATCGGTTCTGTATGTCAGTGAATGATAGTTCATCCAGTCAACATATTTTATTATCTCATCAAAACTGTATTTTTTGTTATCTTCCAGGCGATCGTATTCTTTTACCCTTACTTCACCACCGCCATAATAGCTCTCATAATTACATAAGACAATATCAGATCTTTCCTGCTTCAGCCTGTTTATAAAACTGTCTATATTTTCTGTTTTTAACCAGTCGTCACCATCAACAGGTCTGAAAAACTTTCCTTTAGCTTCTTTTATCCCGACGTTTACAGTCGATCCATGACCGCCGTTTTCCTTACTGATAAGTCTTATCGTGCCGGGATATCTTTTTTCATAATCCTTACCTATTTCAGCCGTTCTGTCAGATGAGCCGTCATCGATTATAAGGATCTCAATATCTTTTTCGCATCCGGTACCCACCATGGAGTCCAAACATTGACGGATCGTTTTTTCAATATTGTATGCAGCAACAGATATAGTAAGCGTTTTCTTTGGCATATGAAACTCCTTAGCCTGATCATGTTTATTTAACGATCTTCTTATATGATAAAAGTAATGTTAACAGATTATTTTTGACTAGAAAACATTTTATGCGGTTCCTTTTTCCGGCTATCTTATTCATATCCATTTTTTTATAAAGATCATGAAAAATACTGCCGGACACAAATCTGTAAAATCGTTTGTTCTTATCCGGAATACTTTCTGTATTCTCTTTTCTCAGAAGATTCAGATTTATTATCAATTTACAGATATCCCAGGCGAATCTGCTTTCATAATCCCCTGAAAAACCGTATTTCTTTTTAAGGGCATAGTACTCTTTCAAAGTAGATGTTATCTCTTTGTATATATCCGGCTTGTAGCTTTTTATCTCTGATCCTTCATGAAGTAATCTGTCGTACAAAGAGATATGAAGATAAACAAATCTGTCTATGTGCTGATAATATTCCGTCATAAACAGTGTGTCTTCAAAAAGCTTTATGTATGGCCTAAATCTTATATCTTTACCGTCTAAAATACTCCTCAAAAAAAGTTTACAAACGGTATTAGTCATATTCTGCCCGGCTTTGTTATCAAACGCCTTAAATGTCAGTTCGTCTTTTATTTTTTTCCCTGATCTTACAAAACTCTTATCATATGAACACCGTCTGTCTTTGAATCCCGTTTCAGGATCATAGTTCGTAAATTCACATGCAACAAGCTGTGCATTGTTTTTTTCTGCAAAGCCGGTCATTATCTTTAAAAAGTTTGCATCTATACGGTCATCTGAATCCACGAATACCACATATCTGCCTGCAGCCCTTTCAAGACCTGTATTTCTCGCACATGAGGCTCCCTGATTCTTCTGTTCCAAATAAATAATGTTATTATGTCTTTTTTCGAATTCCTTACATATACTGCCGCTGTCATCTTCTGAGCCGTCATTTACCAAAATAACCTCATAATCGCTGAAACTCTGTTCCATAATACTTGTGAGACAATTTTTCAGAGTCTTTCCTGCATTATATATCGGCACTATTATACTGACCTTGGGTGCCATTGTATCACCTCATAATAATCATCATTTTCTTTTTCAAAAAAGCTTCCGTAAATTATCGCTTAATAACTCAGCTTAAGGATATCCATAGTCCTTTTTATTCCCGAAGCTATGTCATACTCCGCTTTCCATCCTAATTTCTGCAGCTTTGCAGAGTCAAGCCTGGCCTTTGTAGCTTTACTGTATCCGGCACTTTCTATTTCATCAGGTATTTCCATGATCACCTTTTTCCCCGCATGATCAGCTATCAGCTCAGCCAGATCCTTTAGCGTTATGTCAGACCTTATATCTGCTATATTATAGGCTTCACCGCATTCGCCTTTTAAAAGAACCGTAAAAAATCCGGACACTGCATCACTCACATATGTATATGAATAATACTGTTTGCCTTCGCTCTTTAAAACGATGTCTTCACCGGATATCGCTTTTTTGATAAACTGCGTAATAGCTTTAGTGTCTGAAAGCTTTACCGTAGGACCGTAAGAACGGGTAAATCTTGCTATCACCACATCAAGTCCTTTTTGCTTCAGATATGCCTGGCAGAGCGCCTCGCCGCAGCGCTTGCTTTCGGGATAACCGGCCCGAAGCGTATTTGAATCGATATAGCCGCAGTAGGACTCGTCAAAAAGTTCCGCATCGCCTCTGTTCTCACCGTAAATTTCATTTGAAGAGGCAAATACAAAACGTCTGCAACCATGTTCAGCCGCAAAATCAAGAAGGTTATCAGTTCCAATGATATTCGTGGTTATGGTACCTATGGGATCAGTTGCATATGCCACAGGGTGGGTGTTACTGGCAGCATGGAAAACATATCCTATCCGGTCTATATCTATATTCAGGCTTTTATTAATGTCACAATTCACAAAATTAAAGCATTGGTCATCCCAATACTCTGAAAATCTTTCCTTCGCCCTTTCCTCATTTCTTCCCAGAGCATATATATCACATGAAAAGCCGTCTTCATTTTTGTTTTTATACATTATGACATCGATCAAAAAAGTACCTATCATGCCTGCAGCACCGGAGATCATGATAGATGAACCATTTAATTTTTCCCATGGTAACGGCAATCCGGCCACTCTTTCCACATCTTCCGTATATCCGTTCAGTTCCATCCTGTTAACTGTTTTTTCCATATTCAGCCTCTTTAATGTTTTTTAAGCTTTGCTTTTCTTTCTGTTATTAAAACATATCTTCCGGATAAGATCGCAAACTTTTTTCGTTGCCTCACCGGTTTCGTATGATCCCATCATCTTATGATGAGCATCCATATTTTTTTTATGATCATTTTCATCAAATCGTGTTATCGCATTTACCAAAGTGTCGTTGTCTTTACAAACAGGAAAACCCCACTTATAGATATCCAAACCAAATCCGCGTAATGTCTTGTACTCTTCCAGATCAGGCGTAAATAAAAAACAAGGACGTCCGGTGAATGAATAATCCCACACTGATGAGGAATAATCGGTTATGAGCATATCACATGCCAATAACAACTCCTGCATATCGGGATAGTCCGAAACATCTTTATCAAAAACCTGATGGTCCTCCCTTTCAACAGGGTGCCCTCTGTAAAAAATGACTGCTTCCGGACCGAAACGATCTTTTATTGCCTTTTTCAGCCTGTCAATATCTATAGTTTCAACATCCCGGTCCAACTTATAATCACGAAATGTAGGCGCATACAAGGCAACAAAGAGGTCATCATCTATACCGAGTTTTTTTCTTATATGGTTCCTGAAACTTTCAGAAGGATTAATAAGAATATCATTTCTCGGCAGACCTGTGTTCAGGACCTTTTTTTTATACTGATATTGTTTACGGATCTGTATTGCCGTAAAAACCTTTCCGGAAGAGATAAAATAATCGATCATGGCGGAGCGTCTTTTTAATTCTTTTATTTTAGACGGCGTATTATCACTGAATTCTATTCCCGTTTTTTTATAAGTGCCTCCTGCATGCCACGTTTCAATAATTTTTTGACCTTTAGGTTTCAGCATATGCCACATTATCCTGGTATTGGTCACCACGACTTTCGAACGTAACAGATAATGAAAATATTCCGGTGATCTTAACTTTACGACTTTCGTGTACTTGTTATTTAAAATATCCTTATATTTCTCAGGTTCGTCAAACGCCCAGACAAACTTTAATCGTCCGTTTTTATTTTTCCTGAGTAATTCGTTATATATTGCTTTTGGATTGCATGAATATTGTTTTCCGTAATAACTGATAAAAAAAACAATATTATCCGGCTTTATGAAATGATCCGATATCTTCGTCAAACTCTGAAACGAAGCTACTGCCCCGTTTTTTATCGAAAAAAGAACATCTTCTTCTTTCTTACCTTTATATTTTTCTTTTATCTTTTCTTTTACAATATTTAATACTTTCATTTAATCTCTCGTCTTTTCAAGACTTTCCAAGTATCCTTTAAACAATTCAAGATCATCTTTCGTCGTGAGTTTTATGTTTTTATCAGACCCTTCCGCAAAATACAATCTTTCACCAAGATCTACCATCATGGTATTTGTATATGATGATGGTGTTATCCCAATTTCTTTTTTAAAAGCCTCTTTATATGCACTCAACAGTTTTCCAAACTTATATGCCTGTGGCGTCATCACCCTTCTTAAAGTTTCCCTGGGTATATATTTTTCCGTGGAGAACTCATCAGAAATAACAAATATCTGCTCGTTATAAGGCAGTGCTGCAACAGCATTTCCTTTTTCCTTACATACATTTATAACATTGGATAAAACTATTTCATCAACCATGGGTCTTACGCCATCATGTATGATAACGATATCTTCATCTGAACAAATATTTTCCAGATTGTAAACGCCATTGCGTATAGACTCCTGTCCGATGGTTCCTCCGGATACTACCCATTTTAATTTATCAATGTTATTTTTTTCGGCTTCTGCAAGTAATTCGTCATGCCAGCCGTCGATACATACGACTTCTATCGCATCTATATCCGGATGTTTTTGAAATGCCTCCAGGGTATAGATCAAAACTGACTTATCCTTGACTTTTAAAAATTGTTTAGGGATGTTTTTTCCCATCCTGACGCCGCTTCCACCGGCAATAATAATCGCTGTAATCATATAATCTCTTTCCTGGATATGTTTTTAAAAATTTTTAAATCATCAATCTTAATCATTATCTATGATCTTTAAATGTCCTGCCTTACGTTCGCTTTCCGGCGGCAGTTTCATATAATCTCCATAAATGCGTGTAAGATAAGCGTCGTATTCCGAAGGTACCGTTATATCTATTCCTTCAAAAGCCAGTTTTTTTCCTTTTCCGAAATATCTTTTCGGTACAAATTCACGAAAACCGTATGCTCCGGTTATGTCACCGATAAGTTTCCCGCCTTTGCTGCTGTTATGCTTTAAAAAGCTGTCAAAATCATACTGGATCTTTCTTAAAGTAAACATCTTTCCCGTTTTAAACAGTTTTGCCGCCTTTATGATAACCTTCTCATGAAACGGCCTTTCTACATTCTTTCGGAGG
>CACZTF010000276.1 GCA_902784025.1 uncultured Lachnospiraceae bacterium | reverse complement strand
TGTTTCCTACTTTCCTCACATCATACAGGGTCCTTTCAGCCGTTTTGATTCTTTAGGAAAAACTCTTTTTGCCGAACACAAGTTTTCTTATGATCGTTTGTGTCAGGGAGCAAGCCGCATCCTCTGGGGGTATTTTAAAAAACTGATCATTGCTGACAAACTGGCAGTTGCGGTCAACGAAGTCTTCAATAATTTTGATAAATATTGGGGAGCTCAAATTCTGTTCGCTGTTTTCCTTTACGGAATCCAACTTTATGCAGATTTTTCCGGCTATATGGACATCGTGAGCGGCATTTCCCATATTTTAGGTATAACACTCGAGAAGAATTTCCAAAGGCCTTATTTTGCCGTATCGGTGGACGAATTTTGGCGAAGATGGCATATTACGCTCGGACGATGGTTCCGCGATTATCTGTTTTACCCCATTTCAATAGGGAAACATATGCAAAGCCTGGGTAAAAGAGTCCGTTCTCGATTTGGTCCACGTTTGGCAAAACTGACCATCAGTTTTTGTTCATTGTTTTGGGTCTGTTCCGCTACAGGCCTGTGGCATGGAGCTAACTGGACATTTCTGATTTGGGGCTGGCTGAATATGCTGATTATTTTTGTCAGCCAGATTTTGGATCCTCAGTATGAAAAAATACGAAATTTTTTTCACATATCTTTACAGAATCAATTATGGCACTTTTGCAGAATTTTGCGAACATTTTGCATAATTAGCTTTTTACGCATCTTCTCAAGGGCTGATACCATACAAGCTGCCGGATATATTATGAAAAAAATAATTTCAGGATTCAATCGAAAATTGCTTCTCCATCCATTAACTCTTTTCCCAACGATGCAGAAGCAGGATATCTTTATTGCATTAATAGCATGTATAATGTTTTTCATTACAGACATTCTTGAGGAAAAAGGAAAATGGATCTCTATAAAAGGCAAAACACCCTTCGTTATCAGTGCATTGATTTATATCTTTATATTTTACAGCATAATTCTTTTTGCCGGAAAAGGTGACAATATCACTGCCAATTTTATATATGCGAATTTCTAAGATACAATGAAAAAACGATTCGTTAACCTCTTCATCCTCATTGGCTTTCTGATAATCGGAAGATATTTTATTTTATTTTTAATTGAACCGGTAGATTATTCAATATATTTCAATCAAATTCTGAAAAACAAAACGGCAGAACACGATAATAAAATTGACATGGTGTTTGTCGGCGGATCCAGAGGGCTAAGAACATTTGATCCGGTTGTATTTGAAAAAACAATGAATATGGATTGTATTTTTAATGCATCCAGCGGGTTGCAACCCATTGAATCCAGCTATTACATGCTGAAAGAATTGATCGAAAGATATCATCCAAGATACGCAGTTGTTGCACTGTCATGGGACGAACTGTTTGATACAAATTCAACATTGGCAAAAGTAATTGTACTGGATCGACTTACCGGAAAAAATAAACTTAAGTATCTGCTGAATGAATTTTCAATTGATGAATATTTGAACGCTGTATCTCTATGTTACCGTTTTCGTAATAATTTTGAAGCGGATAAGATACATGATATTGTTATTGAAAAAATAAATCTTTCAAAAAACCATTATTCCGAAAGATTATCCTATCCGGATCTTTATACCGATAATGGATTTATTTACTCCTATCAAAACGGAGATATTCCTAATTATGGGAATATCTCTTACGATCCCACAAAATTAGAACCAAAGAAAATAGAGTATCTTGAAAAAATATATGAAATGTGTCATCTGAATCAGGTTCATCTCTTTCTGGTATCTGCCCCTACAACTGTAATGACATTATATCGGGTTGAGAATTATCAGAAGGCAGTAGATTTTTATTCCGATTTTGCTGAAACACACGGCCTTAACTATGTCAATTTGAATTATCTCCGGGGGAGGGAAAAATGGTTGGGAGATGATTTAATGTTTGATTTCAACCATGTCAACGGAGAAGGCGCTGAAATTGTCAGTGAAAAATATGCACAATATCTAAATGCCATCATACATGAAGAGAAAATTCAGGATCTATTTTATAAAGACCTGCAGGAATTTCAATCTGAAGTCCATCGGATCATTGCAGTCGGAGCTGATATATACATAGGAGATCTTCAGGCTTCAGTGAAAGTAAGCTCCCGACAATCTGATGGAATTACACCGATGTATCGAATAAAAATCTCACAAGATAATCAAAACTTCATTGACCTGACTGATTGGACATCTGAAACTGACTTCCTTTTTGATGTATCCTCCTATCATGATACTGTTTATTTCCAAATCGAGGCAATTTCCACAACCGGCGAGCCCGGATGTTCAATCTTTTATCAAATGGAAATCTGACGAATCCATTTTTTAAACATTTTCTTCCATTAATTGATCCAATATATCTGCTGTCAAATCAACTGAAAGGAAATGCCAATTTTTTATAATCTTTTCTGTCGGCCAGTCCCACCATCTGATTTTAAGCAGTTTTTCAATAATTTGATCCTGAAAACGGAACTTAATTATTCTTGCAGGGACACCTGCAGCTACAGCATAAGGAGGAATGCTTTTTGTTACCACAGCACCGGCTCCAATCACAACACCATCACCGATTGTCAACCCGGGCTTTCTGACTATGGAAACTCCTTGACCGATCCATACATCATTTCCTATTTTGATTTTTTCTTCATCAGGATGTTTTCTTATTTTCCCATTTACCCGGTTTTGAAATCGATAATCCGGCATCATTGAAGCAGCCATAATATTGTGTTCATTTCCACCAATATCTACCATTCGTGAAATACAACAGAACTTACCGATGTAAGCCCACAGTATGTTTGTATCTGCCCCGGTATAACTCATATCCCCCAGAGAAGAAGCACGGATCAAATTGCGTTTTTCAATATCGCAAAATTTTCCGATTACTGCGTTCAGGATTATTGAATCATTATCAATAAAGGAAGCAGACCCTATCTGACTTTGTTTTATAACAACATCTTTACCGGTTTTGTATTGCTGATCCATAATTAATCCTGTCACAATAGTTTTTCTAATTCCGAATAGAGAGTTTTCCCAGCCGCATTTTTTGGAATTTCATTTATCTTCCGGATTGAAAATAACGCATGGTTAATGCTGATAACATTTGTCAGATAATCCGCAGCAGGTTTTTCAAGATCCTTCTCAGCAACAAAAACACAAAGATGATCATCCTTTCCTGTGCATGCAATTTGCGAATCGTTTAACCTTTTTTTCAAAAGTAATTCGGTCTCGTCCAAGCTAAAGCGTTTTCCAAGTATTTTTATAAATCGGCTTTTTCTTCCGGATATGTAATAATAACCGTCATTATCACGATAAGCCATATCTCCTGTTTTTAATTTTCCGTGCAATTCATCCGGTTTTTCCAAGTCATATCCATTTTTTGCATATCCCATCATTACATTTTGTCCATAATAAACAAGTTCTCCGGTGATATTACTGTCATTTATAACATTACCATTTTCATCGATCAATTCGAATCTTCCTCCGGGGATGGCTATACCAATGCTGCCCGGTTTGTTTATCACGTCTTTATCAGGCAGATATCCCATTCTTGATGTCGCTTCGGATGCACCATACATAATAATGAATTCTTTACCATTTTCATGAGCATATGATGCAAAAATTTTTTGAAATTCCGGAGATAATTTTCCTCCGGCCTGAGTCATTGTCCTCAATGAGGGAAGATCTTTTTTTGTTAATTTTAATTTATAAAGCATTTCATACATAAAAGGAACACCGCTAAACGAGGTTGCCTTTTTATCATTAAACAACTTCCAAAAACTACCCGTATAACAGTTTAACTCCGTTAATACAATTGATGCTCCTGCCATTATATGTGTATTAATGATTGATAAACCATATACATAATTCATAGGAAGTGATGAAATTGCTTTTTCATTTTGATCGATTTTCAGGTAATCAATAATTGATTCCGCATTTGCCCGTATATTACGATAACTTTGTCTGACTAATTTGGGACTGCCGATAGAACCGGATGTATTAACCAACAAGGCTAAATCAGGATGAAGAGAAAAATAATCATGATCACCTGATGCCATAAGGCAATACATATTTGCAGAGAAAATTTGTTTGTAATTACTAAAATATGCGGTTAAATTCTCCGGAATCCATAAATATTTTGGTTTATATTCATGAATCAAATTATTTATTATTTCACAATCTGTTTTTTCATCAAGCATTAACGGTACAATTCCATAATTCAAAAATGCAAGATACCCTAACAATGATCCTATTGTATTTTTTGCCAGAACAAAAACAAGACTTCTCTTTGTCATATGCGAAACTATGTTTTCACACATGTTGAATAAATCAGAATATGTATAACTCACATCCTTTTCTTCAACTGCTACACGATCTCCATATGATTTCAAATCCCAAATCATTACTCCTCCGTATCAACAATAACTCTCAGATTCAAGATGCTATTGTACATTATAATTATATAAAGATATGAAATTATTGAAGCATGTCTTTGGTATTTGCTAATTGCAAAAATACTAATATTTTTGAAAAATAAACAAAATAAGGAGAATCAACTATGATGGAAGAACTGTTGGAAATTTTAGCTTCGATCCGGCCTGATGTGGATTTTGAGCATGAAACAAAACTCATTGATGATGAGATCCTTGATTCATTTGATATCATCTCAATTGTTGGGGAATTAAATGATCATTACAACATTGAAATCAATGTGGAAGATCTCGAACCGGATAATTTTAATACAGTAAAGGCGATGCTGGAGCTAATAACAAAACGACAGGAAGGCTGAAAATTTTCTGATGGCCAAACAGAAATAAAGACACTTCAATTATAACGAAAACCCGGAAAGGCGCATAGAGCCTTTCCGGGTTTTCGTTTTACACTTTACCCTTTACAGGAACTGCCAGGGGTTGACGTAACCGCCGCCGTAACGGACCTCAAAGTGAAGGTGAGGACC
>CACZTF010000275.1 GCA_902784025.1 uncultured Lachnospiraceae bacterium | reverse complement strand
TCCTAAGCGATCATATATAACGTATAACGCAATAATTATTATTACTGAAACAATAATAAAAACGTATTGACTCTTTTTCATTTTCTTGTTCATCTATGTCACTCCTCAAATGATAATTCATATCAAAATTATCAAGTATTATAATCCAGCACAACATAGTAGTGCTTAGTCAGCAGAACCAGACGACTTTTGTGCAATTTCCTTAGCGGACACTCCCGTTAGCATTTCGATTTCATCTTTATAAGGTAACTTGGGTGAGTATAGGGATATATATGCATTTCCAATCGCGCCCTTAAAAAGAATCATTTGAGGATTACTACTGTGTCCAAATGACAGTATGTGTGTTTTTGAAATACCTGGATATGGATCAATATAGTATATTTCTTTTATACCCAGTTGATACGCCTTTTTTGAACAAAGCTCACATGGACTGGCTGTAGAAAACAGTTTTCCTCCTTCTAGTCCTGCACCTCCATATTTCGCAATTTGTAAAAAGGCATTTTCCTCTGCATGCAATGCCCTTGTATAGACTTGGTTCTTAGAACCTTTTATTCCGTTATAAATATCTTTAAAGCAGTATGAATATAGTTTGCCAGTTTTTCTTTTTTCTTTTCTCAGTTCACTTTTTATATTGAATAATGCCAAGTTATATATTGGATCTGTCAACTCATATTGACTAAATGTATTTTCATCCTGATTTTTACAATAATCTTCAACGCATCTCAGATTGCACGACACTTGTCCTTTAGGTACATCATTCCATCCAACAGAACGAATCGAAAAATCCTCTCCCGTAACGATTGCACCAACCTTTCTAGATAAGCAACCTGAGTTATACTTTGCATTGAAAGCAAGCTGCATACATCTTTCGATATGTGTTGGTGTCACTAAACCAGGCTGTAAGATCAGAGCTATATATTTCAACAATTGTTCAGACAGAGTAAAATAACTCTGATTCGGAGAGTCCGGATTATATAGGTATATATCCGCAATCTGTAAGCAAGCTTGAATATTCTGATGATAAAAATAGTAATCTTTTTCATCTGGATACTCAATCCGATCTATACTTTCAATTTCCTCTTTACTCAGTCCGAGGCGTTTTTTTCGATAATCATCTTCTGTATTAACCGCTAAAGCATAAAAAGCTCTGTACTTATCTCGAAAATATTCTATCTCCATGGGATTTCGTAATGCATCAATACAGATTCTACACTTATATTGATCAGAACTCGTACCAGGTTCCTTTTCTTTGGATTTTAAAATCAATTGAATCACATCATTAATACGTGATACGACTGAGTATTCATTACCAGGCGCCCTACTATTGTCGAAGAACCTCCCTGAACTTCGAATATTGTTTCCGGCATTCTGCATAAAGTAAGTATAATAATTGTATACCTCTGACTTTTGTTGTTTATCATCCTGTATCATCTTTTCAAAATGGTATCTTTTAAGAATCTCAGCAAATGCATTCTTTTTTTCCTTTAGCTTTTTTGTAAAATAGTCGATTATAGATGCAGTGCTCTGTGCATCAGGATTTCCGTTTTTTATTTGATTCAAAAATGAAGACAGTTCATTATCAATAATTTCGTCTGTAAGCCCTGACCACTCAGCCTCATCATTTCCTGACAAAAACTTTGCAAGTTCCGCTTTTAAATCATCATTATTCAATTTTCCATCCTTTTGAATCTGATCCATAAAAAACCATAGATTTGTGTACTTTTCTTGTAAAATAAATGAAACAATAATAGTACTCGCTTCTATAACTATAAACGGTTCCCAGTTATTCCCTTCTTTCATAAACCTATATATCACACTATACTTCCGTTCATCAGCACTCGCAAAGTCACATGTTTTGTAGGAGCGCAATGAAAGACTTAAAAAGGATTCAGCAGATAAAATATTCGATACTGTTGTACAACCAGATCCTGTCCTTCCAGTTAATCCAAATAACACAAATCTATCTCGCTCCCTGTACAAGTTCTTAATGTTCTCTGCATTGTTAATCATTATTATTTCTCCTTTATCTCAATAATTCGTATAACCGCTCGAATCCAGTTTAACTCGTCTTGCTTAAATGTATACTTTTATTATATCTT
>CACZTF010000274.1 GCA_902784025.1 uncultured Lachnospiraceae bacterium | reverse complement strand
TATTTTGACCATCGGATAGTAAAATATTAAAGTATAAATAAAAATCAGGAGGATTAGTCAATGCTGACAAAGGAAGAAAGAGCCAAACACTGGTCAAATGGTGCCGAAGACTATGACTGGTACATAAAACAGGAGCTTGCAGGATTCAAAGCCAATAATTGGTATGATCTTATTATGAGCCAGTGTGAAAAAAAAGAGAATTTACACATCCTCGACTGCGGTTGTGGTCCCGGATTTTTTTCAGTTATATTAAGCAGAAACGGTAATAAGGTCACAGGTATAGACCAGGCTGAGGGAATGCTTGAAAAAGCAAGGGAAAATGCAAAAAAAGCAGGGGTAAGCCCGGAGTTTAAAAAAATGGATCTGGAGGATATAGATTACCCGGACAATTCATTTGATCTGATCCTGAGCAGAAATGTTACCTGGAATCTTTCTGAGCCGGATGCTGTATATGCAGAGTGGATGAGGCTTCTCAAAAAAGACGGAATATTGCTGGTTTTTGATTCAATATGGTGTAAGACATTATTTGATGAGGAGCTTGCAGCAGAAGTAGAGCGCAGGAAAAAAGAGTATGAAGCAAAATACGGTGAACTCAGGGGACATGATTCTGATACTAATGATTCTCATGATCATGTGGATCCCAAAACCCTTCCTCTGTCAAAAAAGGAACGACCTCAATGGGATGAAAAAAAGTTTAAGGATATGGGGCTGAAAGATATAGTTGTGGATCCTGATATAACTGATCATGTATATAATGAACAGGATAAATTACTTTATGGTGCGACTCCTATGTTCATGGTAAAGGGTACAAAGAAAGCGGAGAACGTAATACGTGTATGTATGGCAGGCTGTTGTAAAGATAACGGCGGTGGAGATCTTTTGGCAAAGATCAAAGACAAACTCGGTATAGATCAGGATAAGGAATACAGTTCTGACGGAAAATATGAGGCAGAGGAGTCAGATTGTCTTTGGCAATGCAAACAGCCTCCTGTCATTTCTGTGAACGGAAAGATCTATACTGAAATGAATGATGAGAAGCTTGATAAAGTACTAAACGAAATAATGTAAAAAGGTTTGATAACGGGATCATTACCGAAAAGAAGAGTTGTTTCATTCGCATCAATACTTTGAATGCCGGGATCATCAAGAGTATTTTTGCTTTAGAAGAAGCTGAACAGCCGGTATGCGGACCGGTAGTTCAGCTTTTTATGTAAGTACTGGTTTATTTTGACATCATCAGATCCACATGACCGGAAACAGGATTTTTTTGAGGGGGTCTTTTATGAAGCGGAATGAGATCGATTTTACCGTCGGTGAGCGAAAAGTTCTGATCTTGAAAATAATAAAATTTGTTGTTCCTGTGATCCTTGCATATCTGATAATGCAGCTTTACAGTTCGGCAGATCTTTTGTTTATCAGTAACTTTATCGGTAAAGAGGGGGCGGCGGCAGTCGGAGCCAGTACTTCATATATTGCTCTTGCGATAGGTTTTTTCAACGGACTGACAGCAGGTGCGGGGATCATCTATGCAAGGGCTTATGGAGCCGGTAATATAGAGGTTCAGAAAAAGATAGGCAGGGTGGTATTTATCATGTCCTGTACAGTAGGGTCAGCCCTTTCGATAGCCGGTTTTATATCTGCACCTTTTGTTATGAAACTTCTTCAGACACCGGCAGAGGTCCTGGATATGGCATCTCTGTATGCAGGGTTATACTTTTTGAGTATTATGCCTATGATGTTATATGGTATGTCATCAGGTATCCTCAGGGCGGTAGGAGATTCAAGAACACCCCTTATCTTTCAGATAATATCAGGTGGCCTTAATATCCTTCTGGACTGGTTGTTTATCTCTACATGGACAAATCCTATAGCCGGTGCAGCTGTAGCTTCTGTCATTTCTCAAGGTGTAGCTGCCGTAGGAACCCATATTTACTTAAAAAAGATCGAAAAAAATCTGGTGGCAGAGGAAAAAGCGGAACCTGTTGACAATCCTGATCTGCCAACGGAGACCGGGGAGATCACTAAGCAGATATTTTCACTTGGCGTGCCCCTTGGGCTGCAAAGTATGATGATGACTTTTTCTAATGTGGTAGTTCAGGCAAATGTCAATTCACTCGGTATAAATGTGATGTCAGCTTTTGCAACAGAATCAAAGGTTGAGATGGCACATTGGATGGTGGCCTCATCATTTGGCCAGGCAGCTCTTTATGCATTGAGTCAGAATATAGGAGCCGGAAGATATTACCGGGTCCGTGCGACGATAAAATGCATTCTTTCTGTTTCTGTTCCTAGTGCTATAGGAATAGGGATCTTTACATATGCAGCAGGAAGATTTCTATATGGGATATTTACACCAGATCCTTCAGTCGTAGATCTTGGTATGACTATCCTGATATTTACTACACCGTTTTATGCTGTATACGACTTTATGGAAGTAATAACTAATTCGATCAGAAGTTACGGTAAGACAAAGGCGGCAATGGCTATATATCTCGTGTTTATAGCAGGACTGAGGATAGCCGGCATGATAATCTTCAATCTTACAGGGATATTGAATATCTATACAGTATCCGTTGTATATCCCATATCCTGGATCGGGGCAGCTTTGTGTGCGCTTATTTACTGGAAGAAGATATACCGCAAAAAGGAAAAAGAATTGAATGGTTAGATCATTTTAAAAAATATATGAAAAAATTTTTGTGGAAAAGTTATCCTTTACAGTGTTATAATGTAAAAAGTTTTATGTGTTTTTTACAAATCAATAATTTATTATACAGGAGATAATATGAGCAAAGTTATCGGAATCGATCTGGGAACTACAAACAGTTGTGTAGCGGTAGTTGAGAATGGGGAACCGGTGATCATACCCAGCAGCAGCGGAAACAGGACGACACCAAGCGTGGTCGGGTTTTCAAAGAAGGGTGAGACCTTTGTAGGTGAGCCTGCTAAAAGGCAGGCTATCACAAACCCTGATAGGACAGTCAGCTCCGTAAAACGCGAGATGGGGACTAACTGGAAGATAAAGATAGACAAGACTGTGCATAAGCCCCAGACAATAAGCGCCCTTATTTTAGGGCAGTTAAAAAAGGACGCTGAGAAATATCTGGGAGAGCCGGTAACAGATGCAGTCATCACGGTGCCTGCTTATTTCAATGATATCCAGAGGCAGGCTACGAAAGATGCGGGAACCATTGCCGGTTTAAATGTACTGCGCATGATAAACGAGCCCACATCTGCGGCGCTTTCCTACGGTCTTGACCACGCAGAGCCCCAGAAGGTGCTTGTTTATGATCTGGGCGGCGGTACCTTTGATGTGTCTGTTATAGATATTTCCGACGGAAACATAGAGGTTATGGCCACTTCCGGTGATAACAGGCTTGGGGGTGACGATTTCGATTACCGCATTGTAAACTGGATGGTTGACGGCTTTAGAAAAGAGCAAGGCATAGATGTTTCAAAAGATT
>CACZTF010000273.1 GCA_902784025.1 uncultured Lachnospiraceae bacterium | reverse complement strand
TAGGCGCTGATTCCCTTGATCTTTATGAGATAGTTACAGAGGTTGAAGATATATTGCAGACCCAGGTGTCTGAAGAAGAACTTGTACAGATAAAGACAGTATCTGATGCACTCGGGATTATTAATGCAGAGTAATGATCATGTCAAATAAAAATACAGATAAATGCTTAGAAGAATTCCAAAAACTCATAGGATATGATTTTAATAATTCTGAACTGTTGCTGCTTGCTCTTTCCCACAGCTCATTTGCAAATGAGGAAGGAATGGCACATGGTGTTCTTAAAAACAGTTTTAATAACGAAAGGCTTGAGTTTTTAGGAGATGCTGTTCTGGAACTTGCCGCCAGTCAGTACATATACATAAACAATCCTGACATGCGTGAGGGAGCAATGTCAAAATTAAGGGCCAGCATCGTATGTGAGCCCACTCTTTGCGTATGTGCAAAAAGGATCGGCTTTCAGGATTATATACTTTTAGGCCGTGGAGAGGAAAGCACTGGGGGCAGGGAAAGAGCTTCAGTTATTTCGGATGCTTTTGAGGCGGTTATAGGCGCTTTGTATCTTGACGGAGGTCTGGACACCGCAGTTAATTTTATATATGATCATATTTTTAAAGATATTGAGAATATAACTCTTTTCCATGACAGTAAATCTGCATTACAGGAATGCATGCAGTCTTATGGTCAGATGGTAGAATATAAAGATGTAGGCGAAGAGGGGCCTGATCACGCTAAGATATTTACGGTACGGGCACAGTGTAAAGATTATTTCAGTATTATCGCATCGGGACATACAAAAAAAGCAGCCCAGCAGGAATGTGCATACAGGGCTATTTTATTACTAAAGGAAAAAGGATTGTTCCCGGCTTCAAAGGGGAAGTAACTGATGTTTTTAAAAAGCTTGGATTTACAAGGATTTAAATCTTTTGCCGGAAAGACTAAGTTGGATTTTCATGAAGGTATTACTGCCATAGTAGGACCTAACGGTTCCGGTAAAAGCAATGTTTCTGATGCTGTAAAATGGGTCCTGGGTGAGCAAAGCGCCAAACAGCTCCGTGGTGGTAAGATGGAGGATGTTATCTTTGCAGGTACCCAGACCAGAAAGCCGGTAGGTTTTGCCGCGGTATCGATAACGTTTGATAATTCAGACAGATCCCTTCCTATAGAATTTGACGAAGTAACCGTAACAAGAAGGGTATACAGGTCGGGAGAAAGTGAATATCGTATCAATGATACGTCTTGCAGGCTTCGTGATATAGAGGAGCTTTTTTATGATACGGGAATAGGAAAAGAAGGCTATTCCATGATAGGGCAGGGGCGTATCGACAAGATACTCAGCGGAAGAGCGGATGAAAGAAGAGAGCTTTTTGATGAGGCAGCGGGAATAGTAAAGTATAAAAGGAGAAAAGCACGTGCTATTAAGCAGCTTGCAATAGAAAATGATAATCTCATACGTGTAACCGATATTCTGTCTGAGATAGAGTCAAGAGTAGGTCCTTTAAAGATACAGTCAGATAAAGCCAAAGCGTACCTTGAAATGAAAGAGGAGTTAAAAAAATATGACTGTAATTCCTTTGTAATGCAATCGGATAAGATCGGTGGTGAGCTGGAGGATGTAGAGGAAAAGATAAGAATAATCACTGCAGATCTGGAGCAGGCTAATAAAGAATATGAAAGCACAAAAGAAGAGTATGAGCTTGCTGAACAAAAAATAAATGAGATAAACAGGGTCGAAGAAGACATAAGGCTCGAGACTGAAAGGTTGAATAAAGAGAATCACGATCAATCTTCACTTGGCGGTATTCTTTCCGAACAGATAAGAGCGCTTAAAGAGAATATAAAGAATGCTGATGCCGATATTCAGAGATTATCAGGTATAACACCTGAGAACCGCTCTGAGATCGAATCTGCAATGAACAGGAAAAAAGAACTCGAAAAAAGCATCGATAAGTTTAATAAGAGACAAGAGGTTCTCGAGCAAAAGAAAAATGAATTAAAAACTTTAGAAGAGAAAAACGAAAAAAAGATACATGAGACAAGAGAGAAGATGTATACTGCTCTTTCCGGCCAGACAGAGATCAAGGCCCTGATCAGCAGGTTAGAACTTCAGATCGAGTCTGTAAAGGAAAGTATTGAGGAGAGTAAAAGAAACGAGGGCCTTAAAAAAGATATTATCGACAGGCATGAGATAGCTTTAAAAGAAGTCAGAAAGGAACTGGAGAGAGCTGAAAAACGTGTTTCGAGTGCTTTGGAACTGAAAGAGTCATTGGAGGGAATGATCAGGGACAATTCCCTGGAAGAAGCCAAATGCTCCGGTAAGCTGCATGATCTGAGGAATAATGCTGTTAAAAAGAGTTCGGATTTGGATGCCTTAAAAGCCGTTACCGAAAGGTATGAAGGTTATTCCGAAAGCATAAGGAAGATCATGAACAGGAAAGATGGTCCGGAGGGTGTCCTTGGCGCGGTAGCTGATCTTTTCAAAACTGATTCAAAGTACGAAACAGCTATTGAAACGGCATTTGGAGCTGCCTTACAGCATATTGTTACTGATACGGAACATCAGGCAAAAGAATTAGTGGAATTCCTCAAAAGAGAAAAAGGGGGGCGTGCGACGTTCCTTCCTTTGGATGCTATCAGACCAAAGGGATTGATCAAAAAAGAGGATTTTTCAAAAGAGAAGGGCTTTATCGACGTTGCCAACGGACTCGTAAAACATGATGAGAAGTGCGGCGTGCTTTCTGATTATCTGCTTGGCCGTACTCTGGTTATGGATAATATCGAGAATGCACTTAAGACAGCACGAAAAAATAATTATTCCCTGCGTATAGTGACACTTGAAGGAGAACAGCTTAATCCGGGAGGTTCCATTACAGGCGGAGCCTACCGGCATGCAGGAAATCTTTTATCCAGAAGAAGACGCATAACAGAGGCTGAGCAGCAGATAGTAAAGCTGAATAAAGAAATATCATTATTGGAAGAAGAAATAAAAAAGCATGAACAGACAAAGGAAGAGCTGAAAGTAAAATATGAAGCAGCAGGAGAAGAGCTGGTAAAAGCCGGTATTGAGAGGAACACAGCAAGCATAAATCTTAAAAATGCTGATGAAAAAAAGGATGAGCTTACAAAAGACTCAGTTGGTAATGTTGAAAGACTGGAGAAACTTAAAAGCGATCTTTCAGTGCTGGATAAGGAACTTGATACTGCTTTTAAAAGATCCGAGTCATTGAAAGAAGAAGAAAAGAATTTAAGGGCTGAAACAGAAGAAGCAGTAAAAAGATCTTCTGCGTTCAGTTCTGACATGGAAAAACTCTTAAAAGAGACAGAAGATCTCAAGATATCCTTTTCTTCTACTCTCCAGGAAAACGGCTATCTGGATGAACAGCTTGAGCGTCTACGTAAGGAAAAGGAAGACAGGGAGACACAGATCAGATTTATATCAGAAAGACAAAAAAATAATGAGGTTGAACTGGCCGAAAAAGAAAAGGCGCTGGATGAAACAAAAAGAAAGATGGAAAATGCGGAATGCAGAATAGAGGAACTCAAAAAAGAACATGAAAAGAATGAAGAAGAACGTACGGTCATAAACGAAAAAAACAAGTCCTTTTTTGCAAAACGTGAAGCGGTGGCAGAAACGATAAGCCTGTTAGATAAGGACCTTTTCAGACTAAATGCTTCAAAAGAACGTCTTGAAGGTATTATAGAAAGCATAACTGATTATATGTGGAAAGAGTACGAGTTAACGTATTCATATGCCATGGAACTAAGGGATGAAGAGCTTAGTGATATCACAGAGGTAAAACAACATTGTGAAGAACTCAAGGATTCCATAAAAAGACTTGGTGATGTAAATGTAAATGCAATAGAAGAATATAAAGAGACAAATAGCAGATATGAATTTCTTTCGGGACAGCACGAGGATCTTATAAAGGCTACAAAATCACTTGAAGGAGTAATTAATGAGCTTGATAAAGGGATGCGTGAACAATTTACAAGGGAGTTCAGTAATATTAATAAAGCATTTTCTGATACATTTAAAAAACTTTTCGGTGGTGGTAACGGAAGTGTTACACTGGACGAGACGGCAGATGTCCTCGATGCAGATATCACCATAACGGCCCAGCCGCCGGGAAAAAAACTGCAGAATATGCTTCAGTTATCCGGCGGGGAACGTGCTCTTACTGCCATAGCATTGCTTTTTGCAATACAGAATCTGAAACCTTCGCCTTTCTGTTTGCTTGATGAGATAGAAGCGGCTTTGGATGATGCGAACGTAGGAAGATTTGCTAATTATCTTAACCAGCTGGCAGATAAGACACAGTATATAGTGATCACTCACAGGAGAGGAACCATGTCTGCGGCTGACAGGCTTTACGGTATTACTATGCAGGAGAAAGGTATTTCGGCACTTGTATCTGTAGAACTGAAAAAAGAAGGATCCCGGGAATCATAGATATTTTCAAAGGGCATATAAACGGAGCGATAAACAATGAATATTTTTAAGAAACTAAAAGAAGGTCTTACAAAAACAAGACAGAATATTGTTGCCGGTTTTGACAATATTTTTTCGGGGCAAAAAGCTATCAATGATGACTTTTATGATGAACTTGAGGAAGTAATGATAATGGGCGACATGGGGGTTCGCGCCACGGATGAGATCCTTGAGGAACTCAGGATAAAGG
>CACZTF010000272.1 GCA_902784025.1 uncultured Lachnospiraceae bacterium | reverse complement strand
CGGTATCGTAAATGTTTCCGCTAAGGATCTTGGTACCGGTAAAGAGCAGCATATAACGATCACCGGCGGTTCAAACATGTCCGAAGAGGATATAAACAAGGCTGTGAGCGAAGCTGCTGAGTTTGAAGCATCTGATAAGAAACGTAAAGAAGGTATAGAAGCAAAGAATGATGCTGACACCATTATCTTCCAGACCCAGAAGGCACTCGATGAGGCCGGTGATAAGCTCGATCCTGCTGACAAGACAGAGATAGAGAACGATCTTAATTCTCTTAAAGGCCTTGTTCAAGGCGCAGGAGATGGGGAGCTTTCAGATACGCAGATCGATGATATCAAGGCGGCAAAAGATAAGCTTATGGTCAGCTCGCAGAAGGTATTTGAGAAGCTTTACTCACAGACAGCTGACGCATCAGGAGCAGCGGGAGCTGCAGGTGCAGGCGGTTTTGATCCTAATGCCGGTGCAGGCGGTCCCGGACCCGATGCCGGCGCAGCAGGTGGTGAAGGGGCAACACCCGGAGGAGAGCAGTCTCCTGAAGGCGAAGGAAAGAATCCTTACGGAGATGATGTAGTAGACGGGGATTTTAAAGAAGTTTAATGATTCAGATGAATATTCAGGAAGTGTTTTAAAATGGCAGACAAGAGAGATTATTATGAGGTTCTGGGCGTATCCAAGGATGCCACGGAATCTCAGATAAAAAATGCATACAGAAAGCTTGCAAAGAAATATCATCCGGACGCAAACTCTGATGATCCTAAGGCCGAAGCTAAATTTAAAGAAGCCTCTGAAGCTTATGCGGTGTTGTCAGATGCAGAAAAACGTAAGCAATATGACCGCTTTGGTCATTCGGCATTTGACGGGGGCCAGGATGGAGGGGGCTTTGATTTCAGCAATATGGGAGATATCTTTAGTGATATCTTCGGAAGCGGTGGATTCGGCGGAGCAGCTGAGAGCTTTTTCGGCGATATGTTTGGCGGCGGCAGGAGACGCAGCAGAAATGCCGGCGCAGGGCCGCAGCGTGGTGCCGATGTCCGCGTTCATACAACTATTACAATGGAAGAAGCGTTTACCGGTACGACCAAAAAGGTAAATGTGAATCTCAAAGAGGAGTGTGAGAGTTGTAAAGGCAGCGGTGCAAAAAAAGGAACTTCTCCGGAAACATGTCCCAAGTGCGGCGGTTCAGGCCAGGTTGTATTTACCCAGCAGTCATTTCTTGGGATGATGAGAAGTGTCGGTGTATGCCCGGATTGTAACGGTACCGGAAAGATAATCAAGGAAAAGTGCCATGACTGTCATGGCAGCGGCTTCAAGTCTGCCATACGAAAGATAGAGATAGCGATCCCTCCCGGAATAGATCATGGTCAGTTTGTCAGACTCCCGGGTAAAGGGGATCCCGGATTGAACGGGGGCGAGAGGGGTGATCTTCTTGTAGGCGTTTCTGTTACGAACAACACGGAATTTGAAAGGGACGGATACGATCTTTTCAAAGATGTGTATGTGGATTATCCCACGGCAGTACTTGGCGGTGAAGTGAAGGTAAAGACCATAGATGGTGAAGTTATCTACACTGTAAAGCCCGGGACCGTTTCGGGAACAAGAGTGCGGCTCCGCGGCAAGGGTATGCCCACCGTCAGGAACAAAAACACCAGGGGTGATCTGTATATAGATATAATAATAGAAATACCTTCAAAGCTTTCCGAGGAGCAGACTAAGGCTCTGGAAGCGTATAAGGCAACCCTTACCGGCAAGGAGAAGATCAAGGGTAAGTCTAAGAAGAAAGGAATATTTAAATAAGAGGAGCGATAATGGACGCATACAATTTAGTGGAACGAAAAGCTCTTAAGGATCTGAATTCCGAGGGCCTCGTTTACAGACACAAAAGATCGGGAGCCAGAGTTATTTTCATTAAAAACGATGACAGTAACAAGGTTTTTTCCATAGCGTTTCGTACACCCTCAACAGCAAGCAACGGAGTGCAGCATATAACGGAGCACTCCGTTCTTTGCGGTTCAGGGAAGTACCCGCCTAAAGAGCCGTTTGTGGAACTTGCCAAAGGCTCACTGAACACATTTTTAAATGCCATGACATATCCGGACAAGACGGTGTACCCTGTTGCAAGCTGTAATCTCACCGATTATAAGAATCTTACGGATGTTTATCTGGATGCGGTTTTTTATCCAAATACTTATAAAAAGCCCGAGATATTCAAGCAGGAGGGCTGGCATTACGAGTCTGACGGGGAAAATGTGACATTAAACGGCGTGGTCTTTAACGAGATGAAGGGCGCATACTCTTCACCCGATGATGTGCTGGAGCATGGTATACTGGAGGCTCTCTTCCCCGATAGCCCATACCGCTTTGATTCAGGCGGTAATCCGGAGATCATACCAACTCTTACATATGAGGATTTCCTGAGCTTTCACAAGAACCACTATCATCCTGCTAATTCGTATATCTATATGTATGGCGATCTGGATATAAAGGAGAGGCTTGAATACCTTGACAGAGAATACCTGAGCAGTTTTGATAAAGCAGACTTTACGTTTGATACGGCTGTTCCCGTGCAAAAGGAGTTTGAGTCTCCGGTGAGAAAGTCTTATCCCTATGCAGTGCTTCCCGAGGAGACGGGAGATGATAAGGCTTATCTTTCCTACAGCTGGATCATTGGCATGGCTGTTGATGATGAACTGTGCCTGGCTGCAGACATCCTGGATTATGTGCTGGTTTCAGCGCCGGGAGCAGTTTTAAAACAGCGCCTCCTTGACGAGGGTATCGCTACTGATATTTCCAGCGCCTTTGAGACATCCCTTTACCAGCCCGTCTTTTCCGTGATCGCCAAAAATGCAGACGAGAAGGACGCGGACAGATTTGAGAAGATCATTAATGATGTACTTCTTGAGGTTCTGGATCAAGGCTTTGACGAAGATATGCTTCTTGCGGGCATAAATTCTCTTGAGTTTAAGTACCGTGAGGCTGACTTCGGACATTATCCCAAAGGTCTGATATACAATCTTGCCATGCTGGACAGCTGGATCTACGATGACACCAAGCCCTTTATTCATGTAGAATCCGGTGATACATTTGAAAAGTTCAAGAATATGGACAGGCAGTCATATTTTAAGGATATCGTTAAGAAATATCTCATAGATAATAAAACTGCGGCCGGCGTTGTGCTGGTTCCTGACACCGAGCTGGATGAGAAGCGCCGTAAGACAGAGGAGCAGCGCATAAAAGAATATACGGATACTCTT
>CACZTF010000271.1 GCA_902784025.1 uncultured Lachnospiraceae bacterium | reverse complement strand
CTCCACTGCCTTTGCCATCTCGGAAATGCTTGTAACGTTTGGCGAAAGTTTCATGATGACCGGCTTTTTCGACGCCTTTTTAACCGCACGGGTCACCTCGGCTGCCGCTCTCGGGTCCTGACCGAAAGCGATGCCTCCTTCCTTTACATTTGGACAGGATATATTTATCTCCAGCATGTCTACGGGCTGTTCTGAAAGGATCTCAACCGCGCTCACATATTCCTCAAGACTCTTCCCCACCACGTTTACGATCTTAACTGTATCGTATTTATTCAGGAAGGGTATATCTCTTTTTGTAAATGTATCAAGCCCGGGGTTCTGCAGCCCTATGGCATTTAACATACCCGAAGCCGTTTCCGCCACCCTGACGGTTCCGTTTCCCTCCCAGGGCTTTGCCGCCACACCCTTGGTGGTCACGGCTCCCAGTTTATTCAGGTCCACAAAATCCCCATACTCCATACCGGACCCAAAAGTCCCCGAAGCCACCGTAACCGGATTCTTCCACCTCACCCCCGCGATCTCTATACTTAGATTAGGGTTAGTATTATCGTTGTGCATATATACTCCTTTTTTACTCAAGCTTATCGACTTCAAACACCGGCCCGTCCACACAAACCCGTGCATTTTTCACCCGGGAATGCTCATCCTCATCTTTTGTTTTACAGACACATCCAAGACAGGCTCCCACGCCACATGCCATATGCTCCTCAAGAGAAAAGTACGCCTTTATATCATTCTCTTCGGAATATGCCCTGATAGCCCGGAGCATAGGTCCCGGTCCGCAGGCACATATACAGTCTCCCTTGATCCCGCTTTCCTTAAGTGCATCCATCACATTTCCCTTTGTTCCGGCGCTGCCGTCCTCTGTGGAAATGTGTACAGTAACACTTGCAGGAAAATCCTTTTCCAAAAACAAAACATCCCGGTATCCCAGGAAAACATCAGTCCTTACTTTAAGTCGTTTTGACAGCTCCAGCATGGGAGGTATGCCCACTCCGCCGCCAAAGAGCATAACCCGGGAAAAAGACGAGTTTATCATATCTGTGTCGTATCCATTTCCCACAGGACCGGTCACGTCCAGAGTCTCACCGGGCTTTGCTTCAGACAGGAGCTTCGTTCCGACACCCACAACACGGTAGACCACGCGAAGCTCACTGCCGTTCACCTCACAAATACTGATCGGACGCGGAAGCAGGTGTGCCTCATCATTCAGGTAGATGTTTACAAACTGTCCGGGCTTTGCTTCGGAAGTTATATCCGGACATTCCAGACGAAGATCGTAAATGTCATCCGTAAGGGCCGTATTCGATAGTATCTTTATGTTTTTACAAAATTTCATATTTACCTCACACTTTAATACTTACCTTATGTCTTTTTACACTGAAAACCATCCCTTGTCTTACGATATGATAAGGTTAACTATGACCTTCCGGCAAAGCAGGGATCTTTCAATGAAAACAATACAGAGAACCGTCAGCCTGCCTTATCTGTAAACTCCGGCATTCTCCCTGAGATCCCTGATCATATCCAGGGTCGCAGCCCTGGCTGCTTCAGCATATCCTTCATCTCCGTAAGAAGAATACTCATCTTTCCTGTATGCAGCTATTATCCCTCTTGAACTGTTCACAACTGCACCCAGACCGTCTTTATCGAAATAATCCTTAAGATCCGCACCGCCTGCTCCCTGGGCACCGTATCCCGGAACCAGGAACATTGTATGGGGCATAAGTTTGCGCAGCCGTCTGCCTACTTCGGGGTATGTGGCGCCAACTACGGCACCCACATCGGAAAAACCACATTTGCCTATGGATGCCTCTCCCCATTGTGAGACCTTGACTGCCACCTTTTCATACAGTTTCTCTCCGTTTATATCCAGATCCTGGAATTCCGCACTTGAGGGATTAGATGTCTTCACCAGCACGAAGATACCTCTGTCATATTCCAAACCCGCCTTCAAAAACTCATTTATACCATCGCTTCCCATGTAAGGATTTACAGTAGCATAATCCGTGGCAAACGTAGTCTCGCCCTCTGTCTGTCCCAGATGTGCAGCTGCATATGAGGCACACGTGGAACCTATATCTCCCCTTTTTACATCTCCTATCACGATAAGCCCTGCATCCTTTGCATATTTTACCGTATCCTGATAACAGATAAGTCCCGGGATCCCTAACTCCTCATACATGGCGATCTGGGGCTTTACTGATGGCACCAGATCCTTTACCGCATCTATTATTCCCTTGTTGTACTCAAAAAAAGCTCCGGCTATGGATTCAAGAGACTTACCATTTTCTGCGAATATCCTGTCGGATACAGACATTGGGAGCATACTCACTTTCGGATCAAGTCCCACACATACAGGAGCACCTGTTTCCTTTATTTTTTCTATAAATCTGTCGATCATTATCCTCACTCCCTTTTATACACACATCTTTGTAGATTATACACTATTACAGCCTTTTTTTAAATCAGAAAAGAATAAAAAGCTTTTGTAATGCTTCAAAATAAAAAAGACAGATAACCTTTTTCGATCAATGTGACCAGTCCTCTGTCTTATCTTTTTTTTATTTATTTATTCTTCTCAGGGTATCTTGCGTAGTACGATAAATCCTTCGAACATCTTCTTTGTCCCCATTTCATCAAAATCAACAGTCAGAAGGTTATCCCTCCCTTTATCTTCCACGCTGATGACTGTCCCGTCACCGAATCTCTCATTATTGACTCTGTCCCCCGGACAAAAACCTGAAACAGCCGGTTTTGTATAGCTTCCCTTCTGATCCGTTCCTCCACTACCGAATTCAGCGTTAAAATCCTTCCCGAAACCGGGATCTGCAGAAGCAGAACGGGAGGCAGGCTCCGGAGCAGGTTTTGATCTGTTTTCCGGCCGGGATACTGCGGATGATACGGACGCAGCAGGTTTTACCGCTCCACCCATATTCATAAAATCAAATTTTGCTTTGTTTTTCGGAACAAATCCTCCCCGGCGCCAGGGTTTCTTCTCCGTCGTATTCTCAGACTTTTCATCATCAGGAAATCTGAAAACCCTGCCTTCGTTTTCAAAACCGAAATCATCACCTACACAGGAATTATTAACCCTTTCCAAAAGATCAGGAGCGATCTCGCTTACAAATCTGGAAATCCTGCTTGTATGTCTCTCTCCTCTTACCAGTCTTTCCCTTGCAAATGTCATGTATAGTTTTTTCTCCGCCCGCGTTATGCCTACATAACAAAGTCTGCGCTCTTCCTCCAGTTCAGACCTGTCTTCATCCATAACGCTGACAGACATATAGCTGGGAAAAAGGCCATCCTCCATTCCCGCCATAAAAACCACGGGAAATTCCAATCCTTTTGCGGAATGAAGAGTCATCAGAGAAACCCTGGCACCTTCATCTTCTCCCGTGGTCGTATCTGCTACCAGAGATACATCCTCCAAAAAAGCTTTCAATGCACCAAGCTGATCATCTTCAGCATCTTCTCCGGCTGAATATCCCGACTCAAAATCAGCTATCTTGTTAAATAATTCATCTATATTATCCTGCCTATCAGCTGCTTCATCAGTGCTCAGACCGGAACATATATACTCCGTATATCCGGTTGATCCTATTATGTCTTGGACCAGTTCTTCCAAAGATAATACAGCAGCCTTTTCTTTAAAGCCTTCTATCAGTTCCAGAAAAGCATCGGTTTTTTTACATGCATTTCCCAGATCAGGAATGTCTCTTCCGGACTTAAGCGCTTCGTAAAAACTGATACCTTCCCTGTCTGCAAACGCCTGAACTCTGTCTATGCTGGTCTGTCCTATGCCCCTTCTCGGCACATTTATTATCCTTCTTATGGACTGACCGTCTGCAGGATTAACCAACACTTTCAGATAAGCAAGTATATCCTTTATCTCACGCCTCTGATAGAAATTAACACCGCCATATATCCTGTAAGGTATATTCTCAATAATAAACTTTTCTTCTATGATGCGTGACTGTGCATTAGTCCGGTAAAGCACTGCAAAATCGCTGCAGGAATAACCCTCCCGTAAAAGAGCTGATATACTTGATGCAATACCCTCTCCTTCCTGATATGCATTATCATACATGAGCAGGGAAACTTTCTCCCCCTCCTCATTTCCTGTCCAAAGAGTTTTACCTTTTCTCCTGCCGTTATTTTTTATAACGGAGTTCGCCGCATCCAGGATAACCGATGTAGACCTGTAATTCTGTTCCAGTTTTATTACCTTTGCTCCTTCAAAGACCCTTTCAAAACTCAGGATATTTTCAATGTTTGCACCCCTGAACTTATAAATAGACTGATCATCATCTCCTACAACACAAAGATTACGCCATTTGCCTGCCAGTAAACTAACCAGCTGAAACTGGGATGTATTTGTATCCTGATACTCATCCACCATTATATAACGAAACCTGTCAGCATAAGTTTCAAGTGCTGCCGGCTCCTCTTTAAAAAGCGCAACTGTATTGTATATCAGATCGTCAAAATCCATGGCATTGTTTGCTTTCAGTTCTGCCATGTACTGTTCGTAAAGATCCGCAATGGTCTTAAGCTTGAAATCCGACTCTGCTTCTCTTTTAAGGTCTGCAGGACTTTTCAGTTCATCTTTTGCGGCCGAAATGGAAGCAAGAACATTTCTCTCTTTATAATACTGCGTATTTACGTTGTTCTTCTTAAAAAGCTCTTTCATGACAGACTTACAATCATCGGTATCATATATCGCAAAATCTCTTGTGTATCCGATGGTTTCCGCAAATCTCCGCAGTATTCTGACACACATGGAATGAAAGGTACTGACCCATACATGATCACCCATAGGTGTTATGTCACAAACCCTGCTCTTCATTTCACCGGCAGCTTTATTGGTAAATGTGATGGCCAGTATATTATAGGGATCTACCCCGCATTCCTCTATGAGATAAGCTATACGATATGTAAGCACTTTAGTCTTACCTGATCCGGCACCGGCTATTATAAGAAGCGGCCCGTCCGTGTGACGAACCGCCTCCTGCTGCATTTCATTTAATTCAGTAATATTCATGATCATTTCCTGTTATTTTTTTATTATGATAAATGTTTTATAATATCTGCCCGTTTTACTTTGACTGTACGATTTCAGTGAATTTCCAGGTTTTACCATTGTCTGTAGAAACATACTTCGCTGCTGCCTGGCCACCCATATAATTACCGCCATCTCCCTGGGTCATATATACGACTAAATTACCGCTCTCATCCTGAATCGGAACACTCGTCTCTTTAAAAACATCCGACCATTTCAGTTCCTGTCCATCGGATTCCTTCTCGAGCTTTCCTTCAGGAAGGACCACATCTGCAAACTTCTTTCCTCCATCATGTGACGAACTTAGATTGTTCTTAAGATTCTTGTTGTAATGATATGTAAAAAATGCGGTGTCCACATCGGTATACAAAACACCTTTAAGTGCATAATCAGAAGGTCCGTTTCCTATATGTTCCCAACTCTCACAACCATCAACCGTACGGTAGATTTTTGAAAATTCCTGCTCTCCGGAATTAGCATATGCCAGTACCAGAACACCATCCGACTCTCCGAACATTTTCATATATATCTTTGAAACATCGAATATCTGATCTACCGGTGTAGTAACCCAATTTTCTCCCTGATCCTGGGAATATACAACGGAAACCGGAACCTTTTCACCGTTTATGGTGGCTCCTCCCGTAACAAAAGCACAGACTGCCTGGGAAAGAACGTAACTGCCTTCTTCAAGCACACTGGTGTCATTATCCGAGAGTATCAGATTCTTCAGGTCAACAGGAACAGCAGAATATGTTTCTCCTCCGTCAAAGCTTACCTCAAGTGTAGAGGAACGGATACGGTACTGCACGAATTCATCTGCATAATTATCAGGATCTACCGGTTTTTCTTCCGGAATGTAGTCAGAATTATCTGCTATGGAAATAACATATACGCCGTCTTTATTTTCCGGGATAGTCTTGATACCAAGTTTCACTGCCCAGTCACAATACATTCTTCCGTTTACATAGCGGGGATTCCAATCCGTGAAAAAATCCGGATTGTCTGCCGCAGGTATAGCACTGAAATATATACGGACAACACCTTCATCCTCATCGATCACACTAATATCTTCAACCTTTAGTGACTTAAGCCGTACATCATTCGGCACAAGTGTTCCGGTATGCTGGCCGATAAAGTCATAAAACCACGCACTTGCTTCGTCGGCAAGCTGCATATCATCAGTGGAATGCAAAGGAAGCTCCGTTACATAAGTGTAGCGGGATCTGAAGTTCATATCCCTCTGTCTTCCGTTAATAAAGATCAATAACGCAATAACAAGCGCAGCTATAGCAATAACTACCCCTAAGGTGATCTTCAGGGACAAGGGTGTGGAGTTTTCGCTTTTCTTGTTCTTCATGTATCATCCCTTGACAAAAAAACCTTTGTCTGCTGATTCATTGGCAATTATCTCCCTTACAATATAACTGTAGTTCTTATACTTGTAAAGGTATCTGAGATCAAGAAGTGCCTTGGGCGCTAACAGACCGATAACGACAGGGTGTATTAGCCAGAACCATCCGTCAGGCATTATTCCCACTGCCAGAGGGAAAACATAGGCTGCAAGAGCGCATACGATACGATGTATATTCATCTGCT
>CACZTF010000270.1 GCA_902784025.1 uncultured Lachnospiraceae bacterium | reverse complement strand
TAATCCCCATCAATATTTACAAGCTTGCCCGTGACAATCTGGCCTTTATAAGCCTCATTTCCCAGAACAGCGCTTACCTGAGCCTCCGTCACCGTTTCAGTAGCCGCCTGCGTTGTATTGTCCGTAGCTGCATTCCCCCCGCAGGCCGCCAGCGCAACACCCAGACCGGCAACCGCTGCAACACTTGAAATAATCCCGAATCTGGTTTTGATATTATTGATCATATTTTTCTTCTTCATCGTTCCGTCCTCCCGTTCTTAACGTAAATATTATCTCGTTCCATAATCGAATAATAAAACCATTTTCTTAATAGAACCTTAAATTCTATTCTCAAATTGGACAATATTCCAATAAAAAAGTGTCCGCAGTCATCATACATGACCACGAACACATTTATTTACTTTTATACAGGGAAGAAACAACTATAATGCAATGGAAACCGTAGAAAGGTACTCATTGTGCAAAACAGTTATTCCGAAAGAACTGACAGAAAAAGATCATTTTCTGTCATAAACTACATCTTCATCAAAGCTGTCCTTGATCGTAAGCTTATTGTCTTTAATACTGTAAGTCGTATTAAAAGGATCTGTATCACCTTCATATGTGATCGATAGTTTATCCCCTTCCAATGTATAAGTAAATGGCATCTGGACTCCTGAAGCATCATAGTTTCCGCTGCCGTCTTCCTTAAACGTGTAGATAAATGAGCCATTATATTCTTCTGATACCCATTCACCTACAATAGTATTCTCTTTTTTGTCATCTGCACTGCCACCGTTTCCGCCACAAGCTGTAAGAAAAGTAACTGCTCCCATAAGCGCAGCAGCAGAAATGACTATAGTTTTTTTTGCTTTCATTGCTCCTTAACTCCTTTTCTAAGATAAATTTTTTATGATCAACATGCCGTAAACAATTCCTGTTAAACGGCATATCTGAATATACTATGCATGAAAATAATATGTTTCACGTAACTTAACGTATTTACGCCTTCTTTTTACGAAAAACGAATGCTGTCACCGCTGCTCCTGCTACGGCAACACCGGCTATGATCCAGGAAATACTGTTATTATTATCCCCTGTGGCCGGTACACCTGCCTTCTCTACAACACCTGCACGGGCTTCTCTGCCGGAAGCAGCCGGCAGAACATTTGAAGCCTTGTTGCCTGACGATCGTTCTTTGCTGTCAGACGGTACTTCGGACGGCTCAGTCCCCTGTCCGGCAGATTCTGTAGGATTTGAAGGTTCCGTAGGTTCTGTAGGTTGAGTCGGATCTGTAGGCTCCTGTCTGGTTCCGGTTACCTCTACGTAATAATACCTGTATCCGATATTTATCCTGACAGTCCTCTTTCCGGAAAACTTCGACAGATAATCTTCGGTAAAGTCTACTCCACCATCCTTTAATACATAATCCCTGTCGCGAGTCAGGTCACTTACTCCGTCATGAGCTCCTATAACCCAGTCGGTGGCCCTGATATCAGCCGGATCCTTCTTTGCCTCACCGGTAGGAGTCAGCTTACCCAGGTGTCCGTTGCTCACCACCTCCACATCTGCTACCTGTATCTGACTCTCTGCAGACATGATATTGCTGTGCTCATTTACATATATCTCACTTTTCTTAGGGGGATCTATCTTGACCCTGATCTCATGAACCAGAGGAGCCTCCTTTGTAGGCTGTATAGGCACCATGGCCTCGGTCGCATCATTTATATAAATGTTACCTTCTAAATTATTTACGGTAGCATATACACTCATGATACCGGGAGCAAGGACTATATCTCCCATGTTGTTTACCAATGCCTCTTCCGTAATAAAATCAGTATCCCCTTCAAGTATTCCTACCTCAAAATATCCGGGGTTTACGCCCTCCCTGCGCACATCATCCTTCCATGTTACCTGTATACCCTTATGATAGGAAACGGTTCCCTTGTCCGGGTCGGTAGCGTTTATAAGATCGTCATATTTACCGTAATTATTAAGAGTTCCCAAAACAGTCAGTCTGCCCTTAATGGACATACATCCGTAATTATCAAACACACCGTCGTGCCCCACAAATACAGCCGCGCTTTTCATATCCGTAGTGGAGGGTGTGGCAGGATCTATGGGCTTGCCTTCCGTACCTTCTACATTGAACACGCCGTGATTTATCACCTTTCCGCCGTTGCTAACCATCAGCACGCCCTCAAGCAAAGTGCCTGAAGGCTGGCTTCCGTCAGCAGGCGTGGTGGCCGCATCATATTCCACATCCACTGTACAGGTTTCGTCTATAATAAGCGTAGCCCCGTCCATAACGGACATCATGGCATTATTCCCGATGGCAAGCTCTGCGCCGGCAGTATGGGATCCGTCCTTTATGGTAAGCTCCGAATTACCCACAAGCGAAAGAGCTGCCTTATCCGTTTGCGAACTGTTTGCAAACTGTATGTCAAAGCTGTTCACATCCAAAATGACCGAACGCTTATTGTCTGCAGAACCTGAGAGTGTTATACCTTCTAAAACCGGCGCCTCGCAGATAAGCTTTATGGTATGGGCGTTATAAGGCTGATAGTACATGGCATCAGTCAGTGATGAAAACTCGGGGATGCCGTCATTTTTTACGTTCTCCTCCACCATGGAATCTATCTCCAGATCAGACCCCTTTACAAGATAGCTTGTTGCACTGTTTTCAGCCGTAGCTTTTTCGTCATTGAAAAACTTTTTAAGTACTTCTGCAGAATGATCGGGGTCGGTGGAAGCCGGGTCGTATTTCAGATCCGGATTATAATCTGCCACGTCATCTACATAGAAGCTTAATGAAATATCGGCACATGGAGCTCCCTCTTTACCCGTATCAGCTCCTGCCACCAGCTTGCCTGAGGACATAACTATCACATCGAAGTAAGGTGTATCTTTGTCATTACCCGCGGTATCCTTAAGTGCCGCTGCATTGTCTGCAAGGGGG
>CACZTF010000269.1 GCA_902784025.1 uncultured Lachnospiraceae bacterium | reverse complement strand
CGGTCATATTACAGATTCTGAAGGAAGAACCGTAGATTTTAAAAATACGGTTATAATTATGACCTCAAATATAGGAGCAAAAAACATTACCGAGCCTAAAAAACTTGGATTTAATACTGACGAAAGCATGGAGACTCTTTATGCAGACATGAAAGCAAGAGTAATGGATGATCTTAAAGAGGAATTCAGACCTGAGTTTATAAATCGTGTAGATGATATTATAGTATTTAAACAGCTGACGAAGGAAGAGATAGGAAAGATAGTCGATATAGAGATCGCAGCTCTGAACAAACGCACCAAAGAGATTGGAAGATTTACGGTAAAACTGACTGCAGCAGGTAAGAAACTATTAATAGAAAAAGGTTATGATATAAAATACGGGGCCAGACCGCTAAAGAGAAAAATACAGACAGAGATAGAAGATAAACTGGCTGAGATGCTCCTGCAGGGAGATCTGAAAGATAAGAAACAGGTGAGCATATCCGCCAAAAACGGGGAAATGACATTCGCGGTCAAATAAAGGATTTATTGTCTGAATTATTATTAAAAGCATTATCAATTTTATGTATATGTGATACAATGGTAGTCTGAAAAGGAGGTATACATCATGGCTATAGTAGAAGAGATAATTCGTGAAGAAGAAGACGGTACCATAAGTTTCGGAAATTTTAAACTTTCATCAAAACAGAAAGTTTCGGATTTTGAACATGGCGGCGATACATATAAAGTAAAAACATTTGAAGAGATAACAAAGCTTGAGAAAAACGAAGCGTTTTTATATGAGTCTTATCCGGGGACTGCGGTTTTTCATTTTGAAGAGTCAGAAGAAGGCGTTGTATTCGATATGGATGCAGAAGGAGATGCACAAATAACCATAGGCCTTGAGGAAAATGTAAAATATGCAGTTGTAATAAATGGCGAATATGCCGAGACTATTACTACAGGTATCGGCGGAAAGCTCTCTTTTAGTGCAGCAAGTGTTGAAGATGAGCTTACAAACGTAGAGATCAAGAAATTAGATTAACACCGGATACGGAGTGAGCATGGCAGGTAACAAAACACTCTTCTTTTGTAAAGAGTGCGGATATGAGTCCGCAAAATGGCTGGGTCAGTGCCCCTCTTGTAAACAATGGAATACTATGACTGAGGCGCCCGGGCAAAAATCCCGGGCTATACAAAAGACATCTTACGGACGATCTGCAGCACGCAGTGATAATAAACCGGTTTCATTTTCAAAGATAGAAACCGATGAAGAAGAAAGGTTTTCTACGGGTTTTTCCGAAATGAACAGAGTTCTTGGCGGCGGAGCCGTTAAAGGAAGTATAGTTCTGACCGGCGGTGATCCAGGCATTGGAAAATCTACTTTAGTTCTACAGATGTGCCGCAACATGGCTCTGGATGGCAGACAGGTCCTTTATGTGTCAGGCGAGGAATCTTTAAGACAGATAAAGATAAGGGCCGGGCGTATAGGTTCTATGCCTGACAGTTTAAGTGTTCTTTGTGAGACTTATCTTGATGACATATGTGATACGGCAAGAGAACTGAAGCCTCATGTTATAATTATTGATTCCATACAGACTATGAGCTGTGCATTGTCTGACTCTGCTCCGGGGAGTCCTTCCCAGGTGAAAGAATGCACAATGATGCTCCTGCGTCTTGCAAAAGAAGAAGGAATAACCGTCTTCATCATAGGCCATGTAACTAAAGAGGGCGTTGTGGCCGGCCCCAGGATGCTTGAGCATATGGTTGATACAGTCCTTTATCTGGAGGGCGAAAAAAATGCATCATACCGTATACTCAGATGTGTTAAGAACCGTTTCGGTGCTACTGACGAAATGGGCTTTTTTGAGATGACCTCAGAGGGTATGAAAGAGGTTTCCAATCCATCCGCTCACATGATAAGCGGCAGGGCTAAAGATGCACCGGGGTCGGTTATATCCTGTCTGGTAGAGGGGACACGGCCCATCATGGTGGAGATCCAGGCTCTCACCATGCGTTCTGATTTTGGTATACCAAGGCGTACTGCTTCGGGTACTGATCCTAACCGTGTAAATATCCTTATGGCAGTGATGGAGAAGCACTCAGGGGTACATTTAGCGGGCTACGATGCCTATGTAAATATTGCAGGAGGCATAAGGGTTACGGAACCGGCCTGTGATCTTGCGATCGTAATGGCCCTTGCGGGAAGCTTCAAGTCCAGGGAACTGTCGGAGGATACGGTATGCTTCGGTGAAGTGGGGCTTTCCGGTGAGGTCAGGGCGGTGACCCGGGTAAAAGACAGGATAGCCGAAGCTGCAAAGCTGAAGTTTAAGACATGTATAATACCCCGGGTTTCCATGGTTTCCCTTGATAAAAAAGATATAGGTAAATACGAAATAAATGTAGTGGGAGTAAGTGATATACGACAGGCGATAGAGTATCTGTAATAGTAAGACAGAGAACAGTCCCCTGTCTTGTTTTTTAGGAGAAAAAATGGCAGACAAGATAGATGAAAATATGCTTGAATATATAAGTATCCTGGCAAAGCTTGAACTTGAAGGGGAAGAGAAAGAGCAGGCTCGTTCTGATATGAAAAAAATGCTTGATCATGTTGACAAGCTGAACGAACTTGATACGGATGGTGTGGAGCCCCTTGTCCAGGTCATAAATATGCAGAATGTCTTTCGTGAGGATAACGTTACCAACGGTGATGATCGCAACGCGATGCTTAAAAATGCTCCCGCCAAAAAGAACGGCCAGTATATGGTACCAAAGACATTCTGACAGATAAGACAGCGAGGAAATCACATGCCCTGTCCTGTCTTAAAAGGAGGATAAACACCTTGAGTTTAATGAAATATACAGCTATAGAGCTGGGAAAGATGATCGCTTCCGGGGAGATATCAGCGGTAGAGGCTGCCGGGGACTGTCTGGAAGCAATAAGGAAAAATGAGCCTGACATAAATGCCTTTGTGACGGTCTGTGATGAACAGTCTGTTTTAAAAAAAGCGGAAGAGGTTCAAAAAAAGATAAACTCCGGTGAGCTCCTGTCTCCCATTGCAGGGGTGCCTGTGGCTATAAAGGATAATATGTGTACCGCAGATATTCTTACTACATGTTCTTCCCGGATCCTTTCAAATTTTATACCTCCATACACTGCAACAGCTGTGGAGTGTCTTGAATCGGCAGGCGCAGTGATAGTAGGAAAGACAAATATGGATGAGTTCGCCATGGGAAGCACTACAGAGACATCCTTTTACGGTGCGACAAAAAACCCTCATGATAAGACCAGAGTGCCGGGAGGGTCGTCGGGCGGATCTGCGGCAGCAGTTGCCGCCGGGGAAGTTACATTTGCACTTGGATCTGATACCGGAGGCTCTATAAGACAGCCTGCTTCACATTGCGGGGTTGTGGGTATCAAGCCTACCTACGGTACTGTCAGCCGTTATGGTCTTGTAGCTTATGGATCGTCTCTTGATCAGATAGGTCCCATTGCAAAAGATGTGAGCGACTGTGCAGCGATCCTGGAGATTATCTCATCATATGATACAAAGGATTCAACATCTTTTAAGCGTGACGATACGGATTTTACAACAGCGCTGAAAAATGATGTGAATGGATTAAAAATAGGTATTCCGGGTGATTATTTCGGAACCGGCCTGGATTCTGAGGTTAAAAAGGCATTATTGGATGCGGCAGATGTGCTTAAGTCCCGGGGTGCGGAACTGGAATATTTTGACTTGAGCCTGACGGAATTTGCCGTCCCCGCCTATTATATAATCGCATCTGCGGAGGCAAGTTCAAATCTTTCACGATTTGACGGTGTGAAGTATGGTTATCGTACCGGGGAATATGAAAACCTTCATCAAATGTATAAAAAGACCAGATCGGAAGGATTTGGTACAGAGGTAAAACGGAGGATAATGCTGGGGTCATTTGTACTCAGCTCCGGTTATTATGATGCCTATTATCTGAAAGCACTGAAGGCGAAAAATCTGATAAAGCAGGCATTTGATAAAGCTTTTGGGAAATATGATCTTATCATCGGGCCGGTATCTCCCTCCACTGCGCCGGAACTGGGGACATCTCTTGATGATCCTGTCAAAATGTATCTCGGGGACATATATACTGTGGCTGCAAACCTTATCGGTCTTCCTGCCATATCTGTGCCTTGCGGCAGGGATTCCAAAGGGCTGCCGGTGGGGATGATGCTGACGGGTAAATGTTTTGATGAAAAAACGGTCATCAGGGCGGCGTATACTTATGAACAGGAGACTCAAATATGAAACAATACGAAACTGTTATAGGTCTTGAAGTTCATGTTGAGCTGGCAACTAAGACCAAGATATTTTGCGGTTGCAGCACCCGGTTCGGGGGAGAGGTTAATACCCATACATGTCCTGTGTGTACCGGTATGCCCGGAGCGCTACCTGTCTTAAATAAGAAGGTGGTGGAGTACGCCATTGCCGTGGGCCTTGCTACAAACTGCGAGATAAACAGAAATTGCCGGTTTGACCGCAAGAATTATTTTTATCCGGACAACCCCCAGGATTATCAGATATCCCAGCTCTACGAACCTGTTTGTCTGAATGGTCATGTGGATATAACCGTAAATGGAACCGGGAAGAGCGTGGGGATCCATGAGATACATATGGAAGAGGATGCAGGAAAGCTTATCCATGAAGAGAATGGGAGCATGTCCCTGATAGATTTTAACCGCTCCGGCGTACCTCTAATCGAGATCGTATCTGAACCGGATATGAGATCTGCAGAAGAGGTGATCTCGTATCTTGAAAAGCTGCGTACAACGATCCAATACCTGGGAGCCTCCGACTGTAAGCTCCAGGAGGGATCCATGAGAGCCGACGTAAATCTTTCCGTACGTGAAGAAGGAAGCCTTGTACTGGGCACTCGTACAGAGATGAAGAACCTGAATTCCTTTAAAGCCATCTCCAGGGCCATAGATGCAGAAAGAAACCGCCAGATTAGGATCATAGAAAGCGGAAAAAGAGTGGTTCAGGAGACCAGACGCTGGGATGATAACAAAGAAGAGTCCTATTCCATGCGTTCAAAAGAGGATGCTCAGGACTACAGGTATTTTCCGGACCCCGATCTTCCCGGCATATTTATCAGTCAGGAATGGATAGATGCGATCAAAGCAGATGAACCGGAGTTTAAAACAGCCAAAATGGCAAGATATGCTAAGGAGTACGGCATTCCGGAAAGTGATGCGGATATCATCACCGACTCTAGACATATGGCAGATATATTTGAAGAGACTGTAAAACTTTGCGGTCAGCCTAAGAAAGCTGCTAACTGGCTAATGGTAGACACTATCAGGTTATTGAAAGAGAATTCTATGGATCCGGAGGATATACGCTTCAGTCCGGAAAACCTGGCAAAGCTCATAAAGCTTAACATGTCAGGTACCATAAACAGCTCCGTGGCAAAAGAAGTTTTTGAGAAAATGTTTGACGGGGACATGGATCCGGAAAGCTATGTAAAGGAGCATGGGCTTGCCCAGGAAAATGACGAGGATGCCCTTAAAGCCACTGTACAAAAAGTTATAGATGAAAATCCCCGGTCTGTGGAGGATTACAGGAACGGAAAGGAAAAAGCCATAGGTTTTCTTGTGGGCCAGACCATGAAGGCTATGCAGGGTAAAGCAAATCCGGGAATAGTGAATAAAATTTTGAAGGAATTGCTTTGATCTTATTATTTAAAGTGATCTGAAAACAACAATTATTTTTGTTTCAACAACATGATGTATATAAAAACATTATGATCACAAGGGGTATACAAAGTACAGAGAAAAACAGGCTGTAAAGGCTTGTTTTTTAAGTAAACAAAAAAGCATAACTGTGTACTTATTGCCGTTAATGCAGTTTATTCTGTAAATAAACTATTGCTAAAACCTTAAAAATTTATTATATTATTCTAAATACTTTGTTGTAGATAATAAAGCGAATCATATTATTTATACTAAAAAAACAAAGGAATGATATTAATACTTATATTATTTATTATAAATGATAAGTAATGTATAGATGATCGGAGGAAATGATTCAGAAATGAAACAGACTGTAAAGGATTTGTTTGCGGAATGTCCTGTAGAAGAGATAGTTAATTATATAATGGACATAGATGATAAAGATGAGAGTGAAAGAGAAGAACTTACAGCAGATTACTCTGCTTTTGTAAAAAAACTATCAGAGAGAGAACCTGTCGATACCGGTTATATCATGCTGGGTATTTTATACGGTGACGGGGGTAAGGCGGAAAAAGAAACATGTTTGTATAACAAAAAAGAACTTCTTGAAAATACAGACAGGGATTCAGAGATTGGAAAACTCACATTTGAAGAAGTGGATAAGCTTTCAGATGAAGAGACTGACAGACTTGCCGTAGTTTACCCTGTATCTAAAAACCATGCGTATGAGTATGTATTATGGGATGAGATCCTGGGATACGAAGTATTATCGGATAATATCAAAGAGTTCGGTCTTATTCCTTTTGTTAGTGAGATTGCCTATAAGATGACTTACTTCGGTTTTGATGAAGACGAACTGGCAGAGATAAGAGAAGCTTTTCAGATAACCATGGGAGAGATCGATAAGGCAAATGCTCTTCCTGAAGACGAAAGGGACAAAGTTATCTTCACTGCTGACAGGGCAGCGGCCAGCTTCAGTTTTCAGGATAACAGACCTTTTGAGGAAAAGGAAAGAGAAAGGATCCTGACGGCAAAGAAAGCCATTAAGGATAAGATAATTGAATATAATACAGTGATGAGATTTATTGACGAAATCTGATCATATCAAAAAAACTCCCACACCGGGAGTTTTTTTGATACGCAGAAATTCAACTGAGATTTTGCTTTTCTACCAGACGGTCACCGCAGTATAATTCACGAAGCTTGGGTTTCTCTATTTTTCCGGTGGCATTTCTGGGAACATCTGCGAATATTATCTTTCTTGGTCTTTTGTATCTTGGCAGAGTATTGCAGAATTCGTTTATCTCTTCTTCGGAACAATCAGTATCTTTTTCAAGCTGTATGATAGCTGTTGCAATCTCACCAAGTCTCGGATCAGGAGTACCTATAACTGCTACATCATGGATCTTGGGGTTAGAAGACAAAAAAGCTTCTATTTGTACAGGATAGATATTTTCTCCTCCTGAGATGACCACATCCTTTTTTCTGTCTACGAGATATATCAATCCATCCGGATCCGTTTTAGCCATATCACCGGTCAGAAGCCATCCGTCTTTAATTGTTTCTTTTGTAGCTTCAGGGTTTTTGTAATACTCCCTCATTACGCCGGGACCCTTAACGCAAAGCTCACCCACATCTCCGGGGTCTACTTCATTGCCGGATTCATCTATGATCTTTACCTGCCAGTTGTGACCGGGTATACCGATCGCTCCGACCTTGTCGGAATTCTCAAGACCAAGATGAACACATCCCGGTCCGGTAGATTCGGATAGTCCGTAATTTGTATCGTATTCGTGGTCAGGAAAGTATTTATGCCAGTGCTTGATCAGACTCGGAGGAACAGGCTGGGCACCAATGTGCATTAGTCTCCACTGATCGAGTTTGTAGTCGGAAAGCCTGATCTCCCCTTTATCAAGTGCAGAAAGTATATCCTGCGCCCAAGGGACCAGAAGCCATACGATAGTACATCCCTCATCCGATACAGCTGTAAGTATATCGTTTGGTTTGTTACCCCTTAATAGAACTGCCTTGCCACCGGTGTATAGTGAACCGAACCAGTGCATCTTAGCTCCTGTGTGATAAAGTGGGGGTATACATAAAAAGACATCATCATGCGTAGTTTTATGGTGTATAGCTTCCATTTCAGCAGACTGCAGTAGTGCAGTATGGTCATGGAGTATGGCTTTAGGAAAACCTGTAGTTCCTGAAGAAAAGTAAATAGCCGCAAGATCATCGTCAGTTATATTGAGTTTTGGAGCAATACTTGAGAAATTAGCAACCCACTGATGATAATCTTCGGCAAATGAAGGACATGAATCTCCCACATAAAATAAAAGACGCTCTTTTCCCAGATCATTTGCGATCTGTTCAATACGGCCTACGAATGACGGACCGAAAAAAAGAACGTCCACATCTGCCTGTTTTACACAATAATCGATCTCTTCGGATGTATATCGGAAATTAAGAGGCACTGCAATGGCTCCGCATTTCAGGATACCAAAATATATGGGAAGCCACTCAAGACCGTTCATAAGAAGAATACCGACTTTTTGTCCTTTGCGTATTCCCCTGTTAAGAAGCAGATTTGCGCATCTGTTCGCTTTTTCATTAAAAACAGCCCAGCTGATCTCACGTCTGAAAGGAACGTCAGAAATAGGCTGAATGAGTTCGTACTCGTTCCATGTCACCCTTTGAGGCTCGGTAACGGCCGGATTGATCTCTACAAGAGCAGTTTCATCTCCGTATTTTTTTGAATTTCTCTCCAATAATTCAGTAATAGGCATTTTTCAGGATCATCCTTTCAAAATATTGCGTGTTGTTTTAAATAATGAATAAGCACTGAGAGTAGCGCTGACCAGACTTATCACCGCAATTAAGCTG
>CACZTF010000268.1 GCA_902784025.1 uncultured Lachnospiraceae bacterium | reverse complement strand
CAGTCCTTCTGCTTCCGCCTTATGAACAGTCCATACAGCATCCCCCCTGTAAGCACGTGCCACTGCTGCAAAATGCTGCATGCAGACTCCCGGATTCAGTTCAGCATCGATCTTTCCCGTGTATTCATCCTGAAGTCTGACTAATAATAATTCATTACCTTTAATAATAAAGGAATAAGGTTGTCTGTTCATATAACTCGGAGAATTGGAAGCAGCCAGCAGAGGTTCCCATAAGGCATCTCCGAAATAATCTATCTTTTCAGAAACACCCTCTGTATTCCCGAACCTGTCAAGATATACAAGATCAAAAACACCTTTCTTAGGAGCAAAATACTGTTGTTTTTCCCTTGCGGTAATCTTTGACATTGTTATTACATTAAAATGCATTTTTTTCTTCAGTCTTTCAGGATATCCGAACGCCAGTATGGAACAAACATCTTTTTCAGATTTGATATCCAGCGCCTTCTTTATGGCTTCACCATCTGTAAAAGTGATAAAACAGCATCCCAGACCAATATCATTAAGCTTCAGTGATAAATCCTCGGTTATGTAACCGGCGTTAAGGATCGCTTTTTCATGGGGCTGTGACAATATGACCAGATAACTCGGTGCACCGATAAGAAACTCCTTATACCCGGCTGCCCCTTCCAGAGCCTCTTTTGCATCGGCACAAGCGATATGGCATTCTGTATCTATCTCCGGCAGAAGCCTCATGCATTCCCTGTCATGATAACTCTTTATCGTTTCACATATATTACCGGGAACAGCTTTCTTTTTATAAGCCCTGGCTGACCTTCTCTCCTCGATTAGCAAAGCATAATCCATCACACACCTCCTGTATTATCCATGTTATATCGATCATCTGAAACTACCCGCATGAAAAAATGTACCACATGCAGACAGTTTAGTATTTTGTGTATATTTTTTGATTCTATCAAATTAATCTTAAGTTGTGAAGACCTCTCATATTGATATAGCTTTGTTTTTTTTAATCTTTTTGTTTTTATATCATATGCTTTTCTTTCTTTGTTTTGTAACAATATCACTGTTTTGTATTCAAAATAAGGGTATACTTTTTTAATATAAAATGTTACTCTTTTATCCGTAGATTTTATCAGACAACGATAAGGAGATTACAAATGGCTGATACAGATATAATCATTATCGGAAGCGGTCCGGCCGGATTATCAGCTGCCATCACGGCAAAGGTCAGGAAAAAAAACATTCTTTTGCTGGGGCAGAAAGATCTCAGCACAAAACTTGTTAAGGCCCATACTATCAATAATTTCCCGGGATTTCCGGGGATATCAGGTAAGGATCTGGAACACGCTTTTGAAGAACATCTGAAACAAATGGAAATAGAAATAATCGAAAAGAGAGCAGCCAAGATTTATGATCTGGGAGGTAATTTTGCAGTTCAGTGCGGTCAGGATATGTATCAGGCACCTACTGTGATACTGGCCACCGGAATGATCACACAGAAAACTTTTCCCGGGGAAGAAGACCTCCTGGGCAAGGGTGTCAGCTACTGTGCCACATGCGATGCAGCTCTCTATCCCGGAAAGACTGCTGCAGTGATAGCATACAGCAGTAATGAGGAACATGAAGCTGAGTTCCTGGCAGAATATGCAGACAAAGTTTACTATATTCCCATGTATGAGGGCGCATCATTTGATAATGAAAAAATAGAGATCCTGAATGAAAAACCTTTGGAAATGACCGGAACCGATACTCTCGAAGCATTAAAGACCGATCAGCGCGATCTTAAGACTGACGGGGTTTTTATACTCAGAGAGAGCATCGCACCTGATTATCTTCTGCCGGGGCTTGAAATGGACGGTCCTCATGTAAAGGTAGATATACACATGCATACATCGGTTCCCGGCATCTTTGCCTGTGGAGATATAGCGGGTCTTCCTTATCAGTATATTAAAGCTGCAGGAGAAGGAAATATAGCTGCTTTATCCGCTGTAAACTATATCGATGCCCAAAAAAGAGCCGGCGGCCACGATAATGATCACACAGGCTAACAATTTATAATCCTTTTATAAAAAATTACTATTTTTTTCACATAATATATGTTTAGTATATAGTATACTTTAGTGTAGGCATACTGGTGTATTTTATTTCTTATAAATATCTATTTATGGTTATTTCCATCGTATGTATGTAAAAAAATACACTGCATACTATTATCTGATATACACTGGTATTATTATCTATACAACAGGCGGGGCTTTGTTTTTGTGTGTACAAATCGTATACATAATATCTGTCCAAAATAAATTATTGTTCGAAGAGGTAACAGCAATATGAACGATGATATCAATAAAAACGAAAACGAAATAAACAACGATGGGAATCTTTCCGGTAACCCGGCTTCTGGCAATTCCGAAAACAATGATGCTTCTGCAGGAGCCGGCGATAATACAGCCGCCGGAGGATCTGATGAAACCGTAACAGCCTCCGGTAACAATCCCGGCGGATCAGACGTCAGTTATTCCGTACGCAAGAAAAAAAGAAGCAAGGCTATACATCTTGCCTGGATAATCCCTGCAGCTGCTGCCGGCGTAGCCGCCGGTGTCATCATAGGAGGCGCCCAGAAATACAACACCAGATACTGGGATGATACTTATTTCGGTAATATGTACGTCGGGGGCAAAACCGTAGAAGAAGTTAATGATACACTAAGGAGCGAT
>CACZTF010000267.1 GCA_902784025.1 uncultured Lachnospiraceae bacterium | reverse complement strand
CGAACTTGATACATTTTCAGATATGAACGGACTTGAGGCTTCGCAGATCATAGAAGGGGTTTGCGGGGATCCCCGTATTGGGGATCATTATAATAACCCCAGTTTCGGATTTGGAGGGTATTGCCTGCCTAAGGATACCAAGCAGCTGGCGGCTAATTTCACCAATATCCCGGCAGATCTGATACAGGCGGTGGTAGAGAGCAACAGGACGAGAAAGGACTATATCGCAAAAGAGATACGCCGGAGAGCCCTTTCCTCCGCGGGTTTAAGCACCGGAGACCTTGACGAGGAAAGCGGAAAATATAAAAAAGCAGATGGTCAGGATGTTGTGATAGGTATATACAATCTGATCATGAAAAGCGGCAGTGATAATTATCGTAATAGCTCAATCATAGGTGTTATAAACAGGCTTGTTATTTCAGGATTAAAGGTGATAATATATGAACCCTTATTAAAGGGAAAGAACCGTTTTCACGGATGCGAAGTTATTGATGATCTTGAAGACTTTGCACAAAAATGCGATCTTGTGGTTACGAACAGATATGATGTTAAGCTGGATACTATAAAAGAAAAAGTTTTTACAAGGGATATTTGGAGAAGAGATTAATGCAGGTCTGTAATAATACAAAAACAGAGGATGTTCTTGTGCTTTATTAAACCACCATCCTCTGTTTTTGTTGTCTTATTTATAATATGTGTTCTATCCTGTACCGGATAAACGGTTACGATTTTTTCACTCGCTTAGGATATTCCTTTTTTGCTTTTATTCTTTCTGAAAAATAAAAACACTTGTTAATTGTCACTTAATGTTATTTTTATCATATAATGAAATGATACAGAAATACAGTAATATTTTCATGAGGTGTGACATGTTCATAAACAAAGCTCCCGACGGAAAAAACAATATATGCGGTGCAACTGTTGCACGTTTGCGTAAAGCACTGGGTATCTCCCAGAGGGAATTTGCTGACCGCCTTCAGCTGGCCGGATTTGATATTGAGAAGAACGGTGTTCAGCGTATCGAATCCGGACAGCGTTTTGTTACGGATATCGAACTTGGTTTCTTATCAAATGTACTTGCTACAGATGTAGAGTCTCTGCTTGAGCAGGAAAACGCCCCTGCTACTCTTGATAAAAAGACGGATGTCACCCGTAATAAAGATATATCACCCGATATATAATGATAATATCTATTGGCTGGTTATCTCTTATCATACTGTATTTTCTAACTTTCTGAACCGTATAACAACATTTGAAAGCTTTATCTCATCTTTATCATGAACCTCCGTTTCTTCACCTGCTGACAACTTTACACCATTTACAAAAGTTCCGTTGGATGAATTTTCATCTTTAATAAATACTTTTTCTGTTTCCGGATCCACATGTATACTTGCATGAAGGCGTCCTACAGTATTTTCGGATGATACCTTCAGATCAGCATCTCCTTTGTCTCTTCCCAGGGTAAAGCTGTTTTTCTTAATGTCGGTCTTCTCTCCGGTCTTGGATGATTCAGCGATAAAATATCCGCCTTCATCATCTCCCTGAGTCTTATGCTGATCCTGTATATTTGCTGATATCTCCACCTTAAATTCCTCTTCGGCAAGCTTAAGGATATCACCGTTATTTAATGCTCCTATAAGGATGCCGGAGTCATCCGGTCCTATCATCTTTCCGTTTATATAGGAGTGGTTTGAGGAATTCATATCCTCTGCAAAACAGCCGTTTTCAGAAATATGGATCTTTGCATGAACGCTGCTCACACTTGGATTACTAATGCGATGATCTGTCTTTTCTCTTGATCTCCCCAGTATAAATCCGTCTTTGTCCACCTCTATACGCTCATTTCCTGACAGGCTTGTAAGAGTTACGGTGGGAATGCCGGTCTCCAGTATGACTGTTTTTTCATCATCATGCGGCAAAACTTTTTTTGCAATGTATTCCAATTCTATTTCGGGACGCAGGAGCATCGTTACAGGATCCTCACTGCTGTTGTCCTGTTCCCTTGCAGCACCTGCAGTGTTATCTGCATTCCCTGTACCTTCAGCTGCCGCAACATTTGCCGCACCAAATGCACCGGCTCCGGCAGCTGCTACACCTGCACCTGCTCCTGTAGCAGCTTCTGCACTACCAAATGCTCCTGTTCCTATTTCCCCGGCAGTTGTTCCTGCAGAAGTTTTTTCATTGTCAACTCCGCCTGATCCGGCAAAATCATCCGGACCGCAGTGGGGACCGGTACCTGATGCAGCGCCTCCTGCATTCTTATCATAACCTCCATAAGTTCCTGCTGTATTGCCTCCCGGCGCGTTATAAGCTCCTCCATATGATCCGCCGCCTGCTGAATTTTCCGGTCCGAAATCACCTGTGTTTCCTGCAGTTGGTCCGTTTATTACATTTCCTTCATGACCTATATGATATTTTTCATATGTCTGATAGAATCTGTAAACCATGAATATCTTTATTATCAGCAATCCTATAGTAGTTATTATTATTCCTATGAAACTGATAAAAGGTATAAATGCCAATAAAAATGATAAGATACAGCCTATGATCATGGCTATCTTATAGACCCTGTAGATCCTCATAAGCTTTTCCGACAAGACCATATCGTTGTTTTCAACCGCTATCTCATTACATCCGAAGATCATATATTTATCGGCTTTATACTCAAACAATACCATCAACGCATACATTAATGCCGGTATGAGCGCCAAAAACGGTATCATCGTAAGCACTACCGTACAAACATAAAGTATCGCAAAAATGATGGAGCCGATATAAAAGTTTCTTGATCTTCTGAAATAATCTTTAATATGCGCCAGTTTGAAAAATCCTATAAGGATAAGGATAAATCCCACTATGGACACAAAAGGAAAGACACTAAGTATTAAACCGATAAGAAAAAATTTAAGGCCTTTCAGATCATATCTTTTTACATTATCCATTTTTTACATCCTTTCTGAATTAATTTTTGTTTTAAAACAGTTACAATGACAACTTTCAGATGTCACATAATTATTATAAACCTATGATAATTTTTTGCAAGAATTATATCACGCACAAAAACCGAATGTTATCCTTTCCCCGGCTTCCATTGAGTCTTCTTTATCCCCCATCTCATCATCCCCAAAGGCATCTGTTACATTAACGTATTCCGGATGACATGCGGGATTATATTTTTTCACCTTTTTACCCGGCTCACCTCTGGTAAAAAGCCACGCGTCTTTCGTGCTCATATCCAGTATGCTGTTTAAAGGCACATTTGCTTTAATGGATACTATCTCAGCGGTTTTTATGTCCTGACCTCCCAGGTAAAGCATTATGTCGCAGTTATTTATGATCGTCCCGGCCTTGTCCGGTCCGTATATACCGTCCAGCTGGGTGATGCTCTGAAGCATTATACTTACACTTATCTGCCTGGAGCGTATCACGGAGACCATTTTGTCAAAATCAGGAATATCGGCATTGGTGGCAAAGTCATCCATAATGAAACGTACCGGCACGGCAAGGCGGCATTCCGGCCTGCTTTCCGCCTCTTCACAAAGCATCTGGAGCGCCTGGGTATAAAACACGTTAACCAGTCTATCCATAGAACGGTCAGTGTCACTGATATTCAGGAAAAGCGCCGTCTTTTCCCGGCCTATGGCCTTAATATCAATCTTATCCGTATTGGTGATCATCCTTTTTGTCCCGTCAAATGAAAATATATCAAGTGCCTGGGCAGTAAATGCCTCTATACTCGCATTCATCTTTTCCGCATCTGAATTCCGTCTTATCAGATGATACTTGGAAAGAGCAAAGCTTTCCGGATCAGTCCTTTCCACTTCTGCAAATATCTTTTCCGCCGAATGCTTTGACCAGACATTAAAAAGTTTTTGTACAGAGACAAGATTTCTGTCTTCCGATGCTACCCTTTCCAATATATACGCCACAAGAGCCACCAGGAGCGTCCTTCCCTGCTGATCCCAGAAAGGCTCTTTTTCGCTCAGGTCAGGTGCTAAGCACCCTGCCAGTTTTATTATATCCTGTTCGTTGTACCTGTCTGACCCGGGGTCATAGCGTATATTATCCAGGGGATCAAATCCGCAGGAGTTAAGAGTATTTTTAAAATCCAGAATCCTTACCTTAAAACCTCTTTTCTCAAGATATGGCGTAAAAGCCTTTGCAAGATCCCCCTTTGTATCTGCTATGATCATGCTCTCATTTGCCTGAAGGATATTCGGGATCACATATCCCCTTGTCTTTCCGGAACCGCTGGGGCCGATTATAAGATCGTTATTATTTGTGCCGGTTTCCCGGGTATCGTTCGATCGCAGGACACCCTTTGCAAGGATGCGGCATGTATCTGTGTAAATAACTTTATTCATATTGATTCCTCGTTTCATACAGTCCTAAATGATATTTTCAGGATTTTCAGCTTTTTTCTTACTGATGATCCTGAACGGATAAATAAATACAGCATACAGGATTGCCTCCGACATCCTTTCATCTCTTTTTTTCAGCCCCATAGTCACAATATCCTTAATATATGGGTTGTCACTATCTTCCTTATCTGCCGGGAACGGTGAAAATGCAGTATTGATCTTTTGCGTGAATGTCCTGTATCTGTCCGCTTCTTTTTTCCCCAGATATTTTTCGGCATATTTTATATAATGCCTGAAAAAAGCATTTGCCGGCAGGAGAAGATATTCCCTTAAAACAGGGGATGGCAATTCATAACACTTTTTTATCAGTTCATTTATTTTATCTTTATCTTTCATGATCATTTTTCTCTTTTTAATGCGGTATCTTTTTTTCAAAGGATTTAGTGTTTTCTTTGTGATCCTCAGGATGAAATGCTATGGTTTTTATTCTTTTATATCTGATCCCTGCATTAGCAGAAAAAAAGTTGCCAGGCAGTCTCCCTTTATCTCACCTGCGCTGTCTGCCTCAAGCAGGGCATTTCCGAAACACATTTGCATGAAAGCTTTATTGTCTTTATCTTTTATATGCTCCGGAACTTTTTTGCGGAAATGCCGGATCATGTCTTCTTCCCTGTTTTTGAAAAACTCTTTGAGCTTTAAGTTAAACAGTGCATCCGTGATCTCAAAAAAGTAATCCTCATCCTCTGATGTACCGTTTATAAATTGCATTAGTTCCTTTGCTGTTCTGATTCTTTTCAAATAGATCATCTTCCTTTCCTTTGATGAATTTCCTCCTCTGACCATATGATACCACGGCTGCAAATCACAAAAACTGAACACCTTAGAACAAAAAAATAAGACAGAGATCCGTACCCTGTCTCACTCATACCTCTCCAGCCTTCTTTGCAATATCCTGTAAATATCTTCCGCCAGCTCATAAGGCTCCAACACCATTACCGATGCTCCGTAACCCAGCAGCCATCTTTTAAATGATCCCATTCCGCATACGTCATCCTCGTAATATGCAACTTTCTCTTCCTCCGGATCATCGTAGAGTTTACCGAAGCGTCGCCCGTTGGTCTCTGTTTTTATCTTTTCGTATATATTACCGGTTTCTTTGTATATCTTTATCTTAACATGCCTGATCCTATACCCTTCGACAGGCTCAGGAGAACTATCATTTCCTCCGGCTCTGTCTTTATCATCCCATTTCTCACCCGGTTCAATGTCAACGCCCCATATATAATCCAGCAGATCAAGTTCTCTTTCCTCTATAGGTGGTACATTTTCATCACCATGTACCTTAAGTTCCCTTATGCGGTCTATCCGCTTCAGCATAAGTCCGGTGCCGTCACATTTCCCTGCCAGATACTTGCTTTTATCATGCAGATCAAGGTAAATACTCCGGGGAATAAATCCTTCATACTTATCCCGCTCATTCCCCGTAATATATGCAAACGACACAGGATGCCCCTGCTCTATTGCTATCTGGATAGGCCCTATTATCCCCGGTGTTTCTCCTGTTCCCGCAAAGACCGGCTCTTTTATCCACACAGGATCAGAAATGTGAGAAGCGTTGGCAGCCCTCGCAAATACATTTTTCTCAAAGGACGAAAGATTTACCGGAACCGTATCCCCCGCACCATCAGTCAGAAAAAGATCAGGATCTATACGGATATGCATATCCAAAGCCGAAGTATCACCTTTTTTCAGAGAGTTTTTCCAAGCCCGGATATCCTTTCCCTCCGGTATAACAAGACTGCCCCTTATGTGACTGTCCCCAAGCAAAGTAAGAACATCCCCGGTAATGATCTCCGGGGGAACTTTCAGCACCGAACTTATCCCGTTTATTGAAATCCCTTCCGAAAAGCGTTCTGACATAAGAAGCGCCATCAACTCCGAAAGTCTGTTATATGCGTTCATGTTGTCAAACATCTTATTGTTTTTCCCCTGCTTCAAGTATCTTCCTGTAACCCTCCAGCATCTCCCTTGTTCTGGTGATGAGATGCGCCCTGCTCTTTTCAGGCTTTATAATTACAGCCGCATCCCCCAGACTCCTCACAGATCTCAAAAAATCATGGGTTCCCATGATCCTGTCCCTGTATCTTATCAGGCCTGTTCCGTCAACATCCTTTGTAAATGAAATAATTGCAGTATCTTTTCTTGCCTTTCTGAGTACTTTTATCTTTTCGAGTATCTCAGGAGTTTCTTCAAATATTACCTCCACATCTGCCGGTTCATCCGGAGCGGAAGACCACATTTTGTTAAAGATCTCCCTGTATTTTCTGCTCTCATATATATCATTGCGGATGCTTACATCGGCAGAAATGTCTGTCACTTCACTCAGCCTGAGATTTTTTCTGAGCCATCTTCCCCTGCGCCTTGTCTCACCCAAAAGGTAAAATCCGTTGGTCTCCACATTGAATATGATCAGGGCAGTCTTGAAAAGATGATCTCTTACCCCTTCCTTTTCCCGGTATTTTATTTCCAGCGCATTTTTTCTGAACGGCATTCCCAGTATCTTGTTCAGCTTATCAAGCATATCCCGGGGTATATCATTTCTTTTTCCGGTACTTCTGTATGCACCGGAGCCTTCGGTATATATTTCCGTACTCACTGCCGCTATCTTATCATTTATTTTTTTCAGGATACTCTCAAGCTCTCCGGCGTATCCGCCGTCATGGAAATATGCATTAAAATCCATTACCGCCTCTCTGTCAATAAATGATATGACAGGGGCGTTGTTGCATATATGGTAAAACGCCTTGTTGTCTCCATCTCCCGGTACATTCCGGAATGTCTGCCCTGCCTCCCAGGCCTCCTGTCTTGTATGACGGCTGATATATTGCAGGCTCTCCAAAACAGATAAATGTTCCTTAAGTTTGCTCAGACTTATGGAATCAGTCATCTCCCGATATCTGCACATTATTTCCTGCGCACTCATATACCTGTCATACCCCTCTGACAGGATTACCATGATAAGCCACCGTGCAAGGATATCTGCCGTGACAGACTCAAAAACTGCTCTTTCGGATCTTTTCGGGTCATATTCCGGGTTAAGGAGCCTGTAACCTTCAGTGCCGGATATTATCTCATAGCCTTCATTTACAAGAGCTTTTATATCCGAACTCAAAGTAGCCTTGGATACGTCCTTTCCAAGACTCTCTCTGATCTTATTTCTGATATCCCCGCCTAAAACCCTGTTTCCCCGTGCCCGGGTAAGCATTTCTATTATTAGTTTTTTTCTGTCCCTGATCCTCTCCGCTGCTGACATGACGATACTTTCTGCTATCCTTATGATTAAATGTGATGATCCTTATTATTGCTACATTTTATCACAATTCACTCAGTCGATAAACATTTACTCATACATATTGCATATAAATACCATATTTATGATGAAGAATTATCGTAAGAGAGATAACCATCCTTTGTCTCATTCAACAGTCACCTTAAGCTCTCCCCAATCACATTCTGCTGCCCCTTTAGCCAGTGAATCTTTTTTTATGTTTATGATATAATCTGCTCCACTGCCTGCTTCAAGAACAAACGGCTTTCCGTTCTTCCTAAGATCCGCATCCCCATCGTACAGAATGATGTTGCCGGAAGAACTGTCAACGCCTGCCGATATATTTACATGAACAGAACTATACTCTTTTTCCCCGGACATTCCGTTTGCCAGTCTTATCAGCAGAGACACGGAGCCATCAGGCTCAGCCCAGGCAAGAATACACTCTGACAATTCCACTCCGTTTAACACAGCTGAAGTATCTTTAAAAGAACGATCGGCCTCATCAGCTATGTAAGTATTCCTTTTTTCAGTCGCTGCACTGTTAAAACCGTCAGGATAATCCCCGGTATACCTGCTTATGGCAGCGATCTTTTCCAATGCGTTCTTTAAGTTTCCGTCTTCATTTGCAAATGTAAAAAGACGCGCTTTTTTGTATTCCGGATCCCCATGTTTACCGTAGAATATTACTGATGCTCCCAGCATGTTTTCATCGCTCACGACCGGAACAAATAAACAGCTTTCGCACTCATTCACTCCCTTCAGCCATTTTTGTTCATTTTCAATGTAATCATCCAGATTTCCATCATCCCTGTATTTTAAAGTGTAGAAATGTTTATACTCATCAAAAGACATACTGTCTGCTGCTTCTTTCATGGAAAGTACGAGTTTTTCTGCCTCCTCCGGATCTATATCGCCCGCCTTGAATGAAGATGGCTGAAATTCCTTAACGCTAACCCCTGTTACACTGCTGTTATTTAACTTTCCTGCAAATGAAAATATCAAAAGTCCTGCAATAATGGCCGCACCTGCTACACTTAACCCCGTAATAAGCGCACTCTTTCTGTGTCCTCCGGTATTTGCTTCCCGGTTTAGTGACATTTGCCTTTTCAGATGATTTAAGTCATTATCGTGATCTCTTGTGTAAAAATAAAAATCCCCGCCATCGCCATTTTCAACAGGAATATTCAACTCGTTGCAGGCTCTGATAAAATCATCTGTTGTGTAACCCTTAAAGAATCTTACCGACATCTCATCGGTAATACTGTACATTCTTATATTTTTATCATCTTCATAACGCGCTTCACATTCACAGATCCTGTCGTAATACGGTACACCCGAAGGATCCCTGACTGTAAGAAAATATTTGGATACCTCTTTCATGTCTCCGATAGCTTCTGCGATGCCGTAGGTTGTATCTCCAAGGTTTGTACTCCATTCCACCTCTGCTGCGCCGGCAGAAAGGTGCATATACTTGTTTCGGTAATTCTCCATCAGACGGGTTACTGCCTGTGTAAATGTATTGCGTCTTTCCTTTTTTTCCGCATCAGTTCCCAGATCGTAAAATCCGAAATGCGACAACACCGCATCCCGGTACTCCGAACGGAATTTAAAAAACTTCAGACATGCCTGAAGGTCAAAGTCCTCTAAACATTTCTCATTTGTAAGTATGGGTATATTCTCTTCCGCCTCATGTGATTTGAACACCTCAAACCATTCAGGACCGTACTTTGCGCCCATACCCTTGTCTATGGCTCCCATAAAACAGGAAAGCAAATACTTTCCCGCCTGGAGCATATCGCTTTCCTGCAGTTTCATATCATTATTCCTTCAAGATATCAGACAGCGAACCTAACCATTGCTCATTCTGTAAAAAGTGCTGTTGAATAATACCTGTCGCCGCTGTCAGGCAACAGGGCAACAATGACCTTCCCTTTGTTTTCAGGCCTTTTGGCCAGACATATAGCTCCTGAAAGGGCCGCTCCAGATGAAATTCCTACGGATATACCTTCTTTTTTTGCCAATAGCTTAGCAGTTTCAAACGCTTCATCTGCAGATGCCTTATAAATCTCATCAAAGACTTCCGTATTCAGTACCTCCGGTACAAAACCCGCACCTATCCCCTGTATCTTGTGCGGACCGGCCTTCCCCTCTGAAAGCACAGGAGAGTCCTCAGGCTCAAGCGCCACCACCCTGATATCAGGATTCTGCTCTTTTAAATACTCCCCCACTCCTGTCAGTGTCCCGCCGGTACCCACACCCGCAATAAAAATATCCACATTACCGTCAGTATCCTTCCATATCTCCGGACCTGTAGTCTTCCTGTGAACTGCAGGGTTGGCAGGATTAACGAACTGACCAGGAATAAAGCTGTCATCTATCTCTTTTGCAAGCTCATCCGCCTTTTCAATGGCACCTTTCATTCCCTTTGACCCGTCCGTCAGCACTATCTCGGCCCCGTAAGCCTTAAGGATATTTCTTCTCTCAACACTCATGGTCTCAGGCATTGTCAGGATGATCCTATACCCTTTAGCCGCACAGATAGCCGCAAGTCCTATACCGGTATTGCCCGAGGTGGGCTCGATGATGACAGAACCTTCCTTCAATAGCCCTTTCTCCTCCGCATCCTCTATCATAGCTTTTGCAATACGGTCCTTTACGCTTCCTGCCGGATTAAGATACTCCAGTTTAACCAGGATCGCAGCCTCAAGACCCAGCTCCTTCTCTATATTCACAAGCTCCACAAGAGGAGTGTTACCGATAAGCCCCAATGTTCCTTTGTATATGTCAGACATGATCTCCACCTTCCTTTTAATATAGATGTTTTATTAATCCTCATTATAACACTTGTTCAAGTGCAACTCTGATATCATTTATTAGATCGTCAATATGCTCTGTGCCGACAGACAATCTTATGGTATTTGGCTTTATCCCGAGAGCCTGCAGTTCTTCTTTTGAAAGCTGGGAGTGGGTGGTAGAAGCCGGGTGTATCACCAGACTCTTCACATCCGCCACATTTGCCAGCAATGAAAATATCTTAAGGCTGTCTATAAACTTCCAGGCCTCATCCTGTCCGCCTTTTATGTCAAATGTAAATATGGAGCCTCCGCCGCCCGGAAAGTATTTTTTATACAGTTCATTATCAGGATGCTCCGCCAGTGAAGGGTGGTTAACCTTCCCGACAGCAGGGTGACTGCTTAGAAACTCCACTATCCTTTTGGTGTTTTGGACATGTCTCTCCATCCTGAGGGAAAGGGTTTCCACCCCCTGGAGGAGCAGAAATGCATTAAAGGGAGAAATGCATGCCCCCATATCCCTGAGAAGGATTGCACGTATATAGGTAACAAAGGCTGCCGGTCCCACGGCATCATAAAATGAAACACCGTGATAACTGGGGTTTGGCCCGGCAATATTTGCAAACTTACCTCCCGACTTCCAGTTAAACCTTCCTGATTCTACTATGATACCCCCCAGAGTGGTACCATGTCCACCGATAAACTTCGTGGCAGAGTGTACTACTATATCTGCTCCGTGCTCTATGGGTCTGATCAGATATGGGGTACCAAATGTATTATCAACTACCACGGGTATGCCATACCTGTGTGCCAGCTCTGCCACCGCATCTATGTCCGGAATATCACTGTTTGGATTTCCCAGGGTCTCCAGGAAGATCCCTCTGGTATCTTCTGTTATGGCAGCTTCCACCTCATGAAGATCATGAATATCCGCAAATGTGGTCTTTATACCGTACATAGGAAGGGTTTGGTCCAGCAGATTATATGTCCCCCCGTAAATGGTCTTTTGTGCAACGATGTGACCCCCGTTTGCGGCCAGTGCCTGTATGGCATATGTGATAGCCGCTGCCCCTGAAGACAAAGCCAGCGCTGCGCTGCCGCCTTCAAGTGCCGCCAGCCTTTTTTCCAGGACATCCTGGGTGGAATTTGTCAGCCTTCCGTATATATTACCCGCATCAGCCAGCCCGAAACGGTCAGCAGCATGTTTGCTGTCATGGAATACATAAGCCGCTGTCTGGTAAATGGGGACCGCCCGGGCGTCCGTAGCCGGATCTGCCTGCTCCTGCCCCACATGTAATTGTAATGTCTCAAATCTGTATCCGCTCATAACTGTATTCTCCTTTGTATATCATTTCCTGAAAACTCCGAATCATCATTCACATGATCAGGCACGGAGGATATTATCCGGTCCTCCGACAACCTTGCTCCGACAGGCTTTTTCGTTAAGTTCACTATGATCAGATCCTTTCGGCAAACCCGGTGAGCTTTAACATTTGCACTACAGTCATCCTACAGCAGATCATCAGATCTGAAAATTATTTTATCTTTATCATCCGCGATAAGAAACACTTATCACAAACTATAATTCTTTATACTTTAAGAGTTCGTCCACATAAGCACTTCCGTACAAGGACAGTGAACTCCCCTTTCTGACAATGTATCCTATTATCAGCGGATCCTCCTCTTTGAGTTTCACCGACACCAATCCTTTCAGGATGTTGTCATCTCCGGCAAGCATTCCTGATCCGATAGAATATCCTCCCAGTTCCGCAATGATCTCCATGGATGTTGCCCTGTCATCAGATCTTATCATCTTTTCAAATGCATGATCCGCCATCGCTTCTTCATTAAGGTAAAAATTACTGTCATCGCTCTGATCAAAGGATACACAAGGAAGATCCTTTAATTCATTTATCGATATTTCATTCCTTTCCGCAAATTCATGTCCTTTCCAGAAATATGCGTAAGTCTCTCTCTTCATAAGCGGTGTGAACTCCAGCTGATACTCCCGCATTAGTTTTTTTATGACATCCTTATTTGAACCGGAAAAAGAAATGACGCCCGCTTCACTCTTCAGGGTCCTTACATCCTCAAGCACTTCCCTTGTTTTCGTTTCGTGTATGGAAAATATATACTTTTTCGGATCCGCTTTTTTTATAACTTCAGTAAATGCTTTTACTGCAAAATTATAGTGCTGGGTGGAAACGGAAAATCTTTCTTTATCACCATCCTTTGAAAGGTATCTGTCCTCAAGTATCTCATATTGTCCAACAGCTTTTTTTGCATATGTTATGAATTCCCTGCCTGCATCAGTCAGGGATATACCTCTGTTGGTCCGTTCAAATATCAGGATACCAAGTTCATCCTCCAGTTCACGGATGCCGGCCGAAAGAGCAGGCTGGGAAATGAAGAGTTTTGTTGCTGCCTCCCTCATAGAATGCGAATCTGCTGTTTCCAACACATATCTGATCTGATTTATATTCATAGAAAACCTCTGCTCAGACAGAGTAATATCTTCTGTCTTATTTTTTAGTTTCATTTAAGCTTACATGATTATAATCTCTTTAAAAGTTTTAGTAAACCAAAAAGGAGGCCAGCTATGGCAAGCGGAAATGTTTTCAAAAGGATAGAGATAAAATATCTTTTGGATAAAAATGAAAAAGACGAGCTGCTGGAGTGTATGAAGGACAAAATGAAAGCTGACGAGCATGGTGATTCGACCATACGTAATATTTATTATGATACGGACTCATTTCTTCTCATCAGAAGGTCCATCGAAAAACCTGTTTATAAAGAAAAGCTCAGGATAAGGAGTTATAAAGCTTCTTCTATGAAAGATCCCGTTTATGTGGAATTGAAGAAAAAATGTAAAAAAACGGTTTTTAAAAGAAGGATACAAATACCACAGGGTGATGCAGTCAGTTTTCTTTCAGGAAATGATCTTTCCGAAGATGTTTTTTCAGGCAATAAGTCAAAACCGGCAGATCACGGTATCGCAAATGAGATCAGATATTTCAGGGATCTGTATAAGACCTTACATCCCGTTGTATACCTTTCTTATGACAGACAGGCTTTTTTTGCAAAGGACGATGACAGCTTCAGGATGACCTTTGACACAAATATAATGTACAGAGCTGACAGGATATCGCTGGCTGAAGATCCCGGAGGTATCAGTCTGATAAAACCGGGGCAGGCACTTTTGGAAGTAAAGGTTAGCGGAGGTATGCCTTTGTGGCTTAGCCGGTTTTTGTCTGAAAAACAGATATTTAAGGCTTCTTTTTCGAAATACGGAGAAGCTTATAAGGATATGTATAGAAAAGGGGTGATCAAAATTGGAGATCTTTAACAGCATTTTCGGAAGTCTGGCTTCTATTTCGATCTTAAATTTCTGTCTGTGTATAGGAACAGCCATCGGAATAGGATTATTTATAACTTTTATGTATACGAGGCACTCTGTGTCATCAAAGAGTTTTACTGCCACTCTTGCGCTGCTGCCGGTGGTAGTATGCGTAGTGATCCTTTTGGTAAACGGTAATATCGGTGCCGGAGTGGCAGTTGCAGGTGCATTTTCACTGGTCAGGTTCAGGTCGGCACAAGGCTCTGCAAAAGAGATAGCTGCCATTTTTTTAGCTATGGGCGCAGGTCTCGTCGTCGGAATGGGATATCTTGCACTTGCAGTTATCTTTACAGTAATAGCAAGCTTTGCGTTTTTGGTATTTGCAAATATTAATTTCAGCGGTTCAAAGGCATCACTTAAAAAGACTCTGACCGTGACCATACCTGAAACCTTGGATTATACCCATGTTTTTGACGATATTTTCAGTAAATTTGTTAAAAAATATGAGCTTACAGGTGTTAAGACTACTAATATGGGAAGTCTGTTCAAGCTTTCCTACAGTATAGATCTTAAGGATATGACATGTGAAAAAAAGCTTATAGACAGTGTACGTGAGCGAAACGGTAATTTAGAAGTAATGATAAACAGATTCGAGCCTGCAAAGGCTGAATTATGATAAAAACAGGAGAGAACAATGAGAAAAGACATAAAGATCTTAAGCGGCTTATCGTTGGCAGCCGGTCTTACCATAGCCCTTGCGGGGTGCAGCATGACCGGTGCGGAAACAACTTCAGACAGTACAGAAATGACGGTGCAGACAACGGAAGTTACTGCCGCTTCGGAAAATACGACTGAAGAAAACAATACGGCTTCGGCAAATGATATTCCCGAAGGATTCAGTGAAAGAGATTTTGACACATCTGTTACAGATGCAAAGTCTGTAGAATTGTCCAACAACGCAACTAAGACAGATGCCCAGGGGGTTAGTGTGGAAGGCAATAATGTGACATTTTCACAGGAAGGAACTTATCTGCTTACAGGTGAACTAAGTGAAGGTCAGATCATAGTAGATCTACCCGGAGAAAATGATAAGATCCAGCTGGTCCTTTCAGGTGTAAATATAACAAATACCGGTACTGCGGGAATCTATGTAAAAAATGCCGATAAAGTATTTGTTACCACTGCATCAGGATCTGAAAACAACATTTCCGTTAGCGGTGAGTTTGTACAAAACGATGAAAACAATGTAGACGGCGCTGTATTCTCGAAGGATGATATTGTTTTTAACGGAGAAGGCAATCTGAACATCTCGAGTGCATCAGGTCACGGTATAGTTTCAAAAAATGACCTGAAGATAACGGGCGGAAGCTACGATATCAAGTCAGCTTCGAAATCATTACAGGGCAAGGATATGGTAGGGATCGCCGGCGGTGATATATCACTGGACGCCGGAACTGACGGTATAGACAGTGTAAATGTATATATATGCGGAGGTGAAACAGATATCAAAGCAGAGGACGAGGGGATAAATGCCGATGAAACAGATGAAAACAATGAACCCGGGGTGACTCTTGCAGGCGGTAAGATCAATATAATATCAGGTGACGACGGGATACAGACTACTGGTGATGTGGTTAACGACGGGGCTGATATAAATATCACTGCCGGAGGAGGAAGTGCAAATGCCGCAGAGCATTTTAGTGATGCAGCTTTCGGAGACATGGGGGGCTGGCCCGGAAAAGGTCAGGCAGGACCCATGTTTGGCGGTGAACCCGATGCCTTCGGAGAGATAAATTTTGATACAGACGATGATGAGACAGCAGATGACGGCAGTAAGAATAAAGGCATCAAGGCTGCCAATATCATTTTAGGAGCCGGAAATATCACAATAGATTCCCAGGACGATGCTATACACGGTGATATGAATGTAACTGTCAGCGGAGGAACGTATGATATTAAAGCAGGTGATGACGGTATTCATGCGGATTCTGAGCTTACGATAGACGGAGGTACATTTACGATATCTGCGTGGGAAGGTCTGGAGTCTACAGTGGTGACCATAAATGACGGAGATATCACTATCAGTGCAAATGATGACGGCATAAATGCGGTACAGAAGGTGAGCGATCAGTCTCCATTGATCAATATTAACGGAGGAACCGTGAGTATAGATATGGCGCAGGGTGATACGGACGCGCTTGATACTAACGGAGACCTGAAGATCACAGGGGGAACCATAAATATAAACGCCCAGTTTGCTTTCGACTTTGATGGCGAAGGAATCCTCAGCGGAGGAACCGTGACAGTAAACGGAGAGCAGGTTACAGAGTTGTACAACTCCATGATGGCAGGTCCCGGCGGCATGTGGTGATCGATCATTATAAAAAAGCACGATACGGTATGTGATACCGGTCGTGCTTTTTTTCAACAAAGATCTGCCGTTCCGCAACACTTTTTATAGAATAGATAAGAATCTTTGGTCTCCCTGATGAATGTACTAACAGATACTTTTTTCTTTGGCTGCCGATCACTCCTTGTCATAGGGTAACTTCCCAATTTTTACCGATATCATAAGCCCTTTCCAGATCCTTTTGAAACATTGTTTCATTCATCTGTCTTTTATGATCCTCACTGAAGGATCCCATTTCGTATTTTGAATAATCACTTACCTGAAGGGTATCGAAGCTGGGAAACAACTCCGTCTTTCCTTTCAGAAATCTGAAAGCCGCAATTTCATCTTCAAATTTTTTTTGATAGGTCTTTGTATAGAACTCTTCATTTACATTCATGGTGAGGAAGATTCCCACATCTGTCTTACCTTCATAAATACTGGAATAGTCATTGTATGAAAAGATCGGGAAACAGACTCTTTCCAGGAAGTTTCTGAACATACCGGAAGGCTCACCGAAATATACCGGACTGCCGATCAAAAGCCTGTCTGCTGTAAATACACTGTCGATCACGGGCTGAAGCATATCTTTCCAGTAACATCTGCATGGGCTTGTCATGCCCTTTCTCTTACAGACCATGCAGCTTCTGCAGCCTGTAAAGACCAGATCGTAGAGATGCACATATTCTATTTCCATGCCCGCTGCTTCAGAACCTTCCTTTGCTGCATCTAAAAGCTTTGCAGTATTCCAGTTTTTCCTCGGACCTGCATTTACTATGACTGTTTTCATATCAGTTTACCTCCCACTTATCGTAATGAATAACATATAGAATCATCAAATAGTATCGTTAATGAATGATCATGTTTTTTATTTTAACATATACCTCACAAATGAAACAGCGGGATATGTTTCCGTAAACACGTCCTGAATGATCAAGAATAGCGCCCTCCACAAGGTTACGGCAAAATCTTTGGTTGTTGCCCTGGACCGGCAATCCTTTTCTTCCTCCTGTATATTTTCCTTGTGTACCTTATCTTATCACCACATGTCTCCCCTGTGGTGACCTCAAAATCCCCCGCATCAAATTCCGGAAAAAAGGCGTCGCAGTCTTCAACCACCGTATGGATCTCCGTAATATACATCACGTCTACAAGCGGCAACGCAGCTTTATATATTCCGTATCCTCCCGCAAAATACACATTTACACCAGCAGCTGCATCTATCGCTTCTTCCACGCTCCTGACCGTGCAAATGTTGTCACCTTCGTATTTCTCTCCGCGTGAAACCACTATGGTCTTCCTCCCGGGCAGAGGGTGACCTATCTCCTCATACGTCCTGCGCCCCATCACCACCGCATTCCCCATGGTAAGCTCTTTAAACTGACTAAGCTCCCCTTCTATATCCCAGGGGATCCTGCCATTTTTACCTATCACATTATTCTCCGAACGGGCAACGATAAGCCCAATCTCTCTTTTGTTATTTTTACATAACGAATCCTTGTATTCACGCATGATCAATCCTTACACCGGTTCACCCGCCTACTTTATTCTTTTTTCTTTATTATCCTTTCCACGAAAGATCTTCAAAAATAAGCTCTTCTTTCCTGCCAATCAAAAATGTAAGATAATGTGGTATCGTTATTATGTCACCAGTCTCAGAAATATTATAATCGCCGATCTTCAGCAATTTTGTTTTTCCGTAGTGTTCCGGGTGTGACATAACGGTCTTGCTTGATTTTGTATTTCCCGTTTTTGCTTTAGCTTCTACAAGATAAGCAAACTGAAGCTCCGGTTTGCAAAACTAACTGCCGGAAATAATTTTTTTGCAAAATAAATTTCCGGAATCGCACCTTGAAAACAGAAGTAAGTTTTACAAAAACCGGTCAAACCGGAAATAAGTATTACAAAGCTTGCATTTAGTCATGCAACCCCATTGATAAATCCAAAGAAAAAACATATGCTTCTTTTCTGAAAACTCATGTAACATTTTGTTTATTGCACTAATCATTTACTCTCCGGAATCCTGTTCCTGATTTTGATCAGGCTTCCGATGAGATCATTCCCCACGCCTCCATAAACTCCGGCTTCCCCTGCAACGCCCTGTTTGCAGGGCTGGTGGACGGCAGATATACGGCATGGATCCCTGTCTGATCATAACAATACCTTTCATAAAGACGTGTTGCTGTCTTTCCTGTAGTAAACACCTTTGTTATCCCGGTTTTCTCCAACAATGTCTTAATATCATTCGGAACTGCATTTTTT
>CACZTF010000266.1 GCA_902784025.1 uncultured Lachnospiraceae bacterium | reverse complement strand
TAAGCGCCCAAGAAAATGCCTTGGATACAAAACACCATATGAGGCTTATTATTCAACATCGTTGCACTTAACTTGACAATTCAAGTTTTAAAAAATGAACATCTATGATTACCCCAAAATAAAGAACACACCATGTATAGTGCTTAACCTTAAGAGTTACATAAATCTACCTGATGTGTTCCTGTCTTAACTTAATTGCCACTGTGAAATAGTTACTTAATTTTCTGACAACGGGTATTTTATTATTATTGTCCGGTTTCCGGGATCATATTATTAACCCCTGTGTATATAAACGTATAACCACAACCGGGAGGAAAAAAACCTGAAAAAAATTTTGATTGTTTATATAACGCTCCTAAGATATATAAACGTAAAAATATAAAAAAAAAAGATCATTCTTCCTCCTCAAATCTTTTATAGGCCGCCAGACGCCGTAGCGCAGACTCATACATCTCTTTTGCCAGATCCGGCGGTTCCATCAATACTGCTGAAGCCCCGTATCTTCGAAGCCACTTTTTGAATGAATTTTTACCACTGATCTCATCTTCATAATAGAAAATATTATCGTCATCTTCGGCTTTGTACAATCTTCCGTATTTTCTGCCCTTTGTCTCCTCTTTTATCTTGGCATAAATATTTTTTGTCTCATTGAATATCTTTACTTTTACATGAAAGTGTCTGTACTGCAGATTTTCCGCATCCCACATTTCCTGTGATGCCTCCGCACCCCACATATGATCCAGAAAGTCAAATGTCCCCTTCGTCTCAGGCTCCGTTTTTTTCTTATTTTCTATCTTAAGATCGCTTATGCGGTCAAGCCTGTAAAACAGCGGATACATTTCCTCATCCATTGCTATACAGTACAGCCTCTTGTTATCAAGGGTTTCATATATCCTTCGCACATTCAGGCAGTTAACCTCGATCTCACCTTCCGGCGATGAATATCGAAAAGAAACAGGGTGCTCATTTTCTATGGCGATCCGTATTTCATTTTGTAATTCCTTTATATTGTCGGGAACCGAAAAAACCGTATCCTTCACCCAGACAGCATCTGAAATATCAGACTTATGCATGACCTTGGCAAAAATGTTTTTCTCCATCGGTGTAAAAAATACCGGCTTTTCTTCCGGGGCTGTATCTTCCTCAAACATGCTGTAATCAAATCCCAGGCTTACATCCGCTGCTTCTTCCTTTCCTTCCTTCAGCAGTTTCAAAAAGGCGGGATGAAGCTCTTCATCATCATAGTCTTCATAATAACTTTCTTCATCATTCGTTTCGTCAACATCCGTTTCTTCTATATCCGTCTCTATGAAAACTCCTGTGTTTTTACTCAATAATAAAAATTCTATATCCTTTTTTAATATATTCTCCGGTATACCGGTTATTTCCCTTATTTTTCTGATAGTCAATCCCCGGGCGCCATTATCATAATCCATATATATTTCAGATGACATCAGGGCTATCAGTTCCGACAGCCTGGTGTGAGGATTAGTGTACCTTCCCATTATCCAAGCACCTCCTTGTATCTTTCTATCAGTTCTTCCGTTTTATCCATAATAAGCTTTCTGATACGTTCCGGCTTTATGATGACGGCAGACGATCCCAGGCTCCTGATATGGGGAAGAAGATCATTTATCCCTTTTATCTTATCTTTGTATATTATCCATGAATCCTCATCCTGCTCTTCTTTTGGGTATATCACATTTGCAGTTTCTCCGCGTGCCTTTTTCAGATCTTCAACAAACTGTCTTACGGAAAACACATTCTGGAATCTTATCTCTACATCATCTTCCTCATCTGTGGGTACAGACCATGATTCTTCAAATATTTTCCTGTATCTGTCGCTTAAGTAGACCGTATTTTTACGTTTGCTTCCCGTCGTGACATTTTTATCCTGTCAAAACGAAGTACTAACGGCTTTTCATCTGCCTCTCCCAAAAGATACAGTTCATTTTTTTCAACGCAGTACACTATGATCCCGGTCATAAAACGGATCTCCGTCAATCCGTCATTACAAGGATAACTGATCAGCAGTTCCTCTTTTTTAAAGGGAAGCTTAAGAAAATCTTCCAGCTTCTTTTTTTTCTCACCCGGTATCCGGTTCTTTCTTCCTGCGGTCCTTATTATATCTGCCCCGGAGTCCTCCATTTCGGGCAGTACCTGTACTATCTTTTCATTTATTTTTTTTAATTCCTCAGTCAGTTCTGTTGATATGCCCTCATATACCGAATAATCAAAAAAATTGATCAGGTTCTCCTCATGTATAAGTGATAATACAGGCGCACTTTCCGTAAGGTGATAATATCTTCTGTTTGACGGCGCAGACCGGTCCCCTTTTTCCTTCTGCTCTTTTGTTTCCGAAACCACCGCCCCTGCTTCACTTTTCCCGCAAACTTCAATATATTGCAGCTGTTCCAGTCTCTCAAGGCACTTTCTCAGCATGTGGTCGCTTATATCAAAATCTTCAAACCGTTCTTCTATTTTTTCTTTTAACTTTTCATAGGTGATATACTGGTCATACCTTTGCTGCATGATATGCATTATGAGCCACTCTTTGACCACGTATTTATCAGGAAGGATATAGTCATCCGGGAGTTCTGCAGTCATGACATTTTCATCCCGGACAAGCAGGTATCCGGATCTGTTCGAATCAATATTATAACCTTCTTCTTTAAGTCGGTTTATATCTGACGTTATAGTACCTTTCGAGCTTAAAGGCGGTTTGCCGCTTACCTCGCTCCACCGGTTTATGATCTCCGTTGGAGAGATGCGTCTCCCTTCAGACAGCATCTGCAATATCAGGGTTTTTCTTTTTATTATTTCCCTTTCTTTTATGCTTTTTCCCATAACATTTGATCCCGTATAGATATTATTGATCGAAAATAAATAACATTTACCTCATATAACAAAAAGATTCTCTGTGTTTTTTCATTATAACACGTTTATATAGGACAGGAATCGCGAACTGTGTCCGGATTTTTTTTGGTCTCATGATCATTTATATTTAAACTACAATTAAGGTTCATCATATATATTTTTTATATGCACTTTATATTAAATTCCAAATTCGGAGGTAGAAGCAAATGGATAATTTCACGACAGATATGGCTTACTACAATGATTCCCTGATCTATATGTTCGGCGGAAGTGATGATACTACTGATACCGATGCAAATGTTACTGAC